>CAIPUP010000029.1 GCA_903868285.1 uncultured beta proteobacterium | reverse complement strand
CGCTGCAGGCTTTTGTGCAGACCCTGGAGATTCCGGCCGAGGCCCGTGCCCGTCTGCTGGCGCTTACCCCAGCCAGCTACACCGGCAAGGCCGAGGCGCTGGCCAAGCGGGTGTAGCGGGGTGCCTTACTTCTCGCTCGGCAGCGCCGGTAGCGACCGCAGATAGGCCATCAGCGCGGTTAGATCCTGGGCGGTGAGCTGGCTGGTGGTGTTGCGTACCACCTCGGCCATGGCTTCGGCGGTGACGTCGCCATCCGGCGTCATTCCCGAGAGCAGAAATTCACGCAGGTCGTTGTCGTCCCATTTCTTCAGTCCGGTCGGTGTCAGGTTGGGCACAGACTTACCCTCTGGCCCCTTGGCCGCACCCGCCAGAATGCGGTCCTTGCGAATGCCGCCCAGCACATTGCGTCCGCTATGGCATTCACCGCAGTGCGAGAGCGCCTGGGTGACATAGGCGCCACGGGCCAGCTGTGCCTGCGGTGCCGACTGCGCTGCGTCGGGTGACATCGGGCCGGGCGTGAAGTAGAGCCATTTCCAGCCTGCCAGCAAAAAGCGAAAGCCAAACGGAAACTGCAGGTCATGCGCACGGTTTGGGGTGGCGTCGGGTGGCAGGCTACGCAGGTAGGCCCACAGGTCTTTCAGGTCGGCGTCGCTGAGTTTGGTGAAGGACGGATAGGGGAAGGCCGGGAAGTAGTGCGCGCCGTCCGGTCGCAGACCCAGGCGCATGGCGCGGATGAAATCCTGTTCGCCCCAGCGACCCAGCCCGGCCTCGGTATGCGGCGTGAGGTTGGGGCCGTAGAAGGTGCCAAACGGTGTCTTGAGGGCGCGGCCACCGGCGTAGGGCACGCCCTCCTTACCGCCGTCTTTAGCCTCGGCTGTGTGGCAAGCCATACAGCCACCGGCACGCGATAGATATTGCCCCCGGCTGACTGCGTTGTCGGCAGGCTTCTTGTCGACCGCTTTGCCGTCGGCCGCTTTGCCGTCGGCCGATTTGTCCGCAGCGCTGGCGGGATTGCCCAGCGGCAGAAGCAGCAGCGTGAACAGTGCCAGCAGCAGTGTTGTTGCCGCGACTGGCCACGTTACTGGCGCTGCAACGGATGCCTTGGATATGTGGTGCGGGCGGTGAGACATGACACCTCCGGAGTGAAGAAAAGTCAGGACGAATAAAAAACCCCGCCGCAGCGGGGTTTTATTAATTAAATCAATAACTTACGGCTTTTGACGGAAGCTGTCGTGGCAGGCCGAGCAGGTCTTGGCAACACCGCCGATGGCGGTCTTGATGGCGGCTTCGTCGTTGCCCTTGGAGGCTGTCACCAGCGCAGTGATGGCGGCTTGCATGCGATCACCGGCTTCCTTGAACTTGGCACTGTCGCTGAAGGCCGCAGGCAGGGTGGCGCTCTTCTCGCCCGAGGTCGAGGCATCGAAACCGTCCCAGGGCAACTTGCCCAGCACGTCCAGGTAGCCGGCATTGCGCGCTACGGTCTGGGCGTTGAACGGTACGCGTCCGGCTGCCATGCCGCCCAGCGGCGAGAAGTACTTGCCGATCATGGTCATGCCAGCCTGGCGCTGCTTGACCAGCACATCCGGCTTGGCCTGGGCCAGGGCGCTGCCGGCGAACAGCGCGGCAGACAGACTGAGAATAAGAGTGACGAATTTGCGTTGCATGGCGGGCTCCTGGAGGCTGATGGTGGTCGGGTTGGCGCGTTTCGGCGATACGGGTTGCGGGAACGTGCGCGGCTAGTCTATCGATTTCGATCGGCTGTGTGCGACTGTTTTGCGGATTAAACGACTGCCTCATCGCGCTTGGCACGCACCGGTTTGACCAGGTCTTCGCGCTTCACGCCCAGCCAGCGCACCAGCGGGGCCATCACCAGCACCGAGGAATAAATGCCAAAGCAGATGCCGATGGTCAGCGCCAGGGCGAAGTAATGCAGCGCTGCGCCGCCGAATAGCAGCATGGCCAGCACCGCAATCTGGGTCGAGCCGTGGGTGATGATGGTGCGCGAGATGGTGCTGGTGATAGCGTTATCGATCACCTCGGTGACATCGGCACGGCGCATCTTGCGAAAGTTCTCGCGGATTCGGTCGGCCACCACCACTGACTCGTTCACCGAATAACCCAGGATGGCCAGAATGGCGGCCAGCACCGGCAGCGAGAATTCCCATTGGAAAAAAGCAAAAAAGCCCAGGATGATGATGACGTCATGCAGGTTGGCGATCAGGGCCGCGACACCGAACTTCCATTCGAAGCGCAAGGCCAGATAGAGCACGATACCGAGCGAGGTGATCAGCAGCGCCAGCGCACCGTTCTCGGCCAGCTCGCGCCCGACCTGCGGGCCGACGAATTCCACTCGCTGCAGCTTGGCACTGGCATCGGCGCCGGACAGGGCTTCGATCACCAGCGTGGACTGACTGCCGCCGTCGCTGGCTTCCTTGAGGGGCATGCGGATCAGCACATCGCGTGAGGTGCCAAAGTTCTGCACCGAGAAGTCGTGGTAGCCGCGCTGCTCCAGCACCTTGCGTATCGACTCGACATCGGCCGGATGGTCGTAGGCCACCTCGATCACCGTGCCGCCGGTGAATTCGATCGAGAAGTTCAGACCCTTCCAGGCCAGGAACACCACTGCCAGCACAAAGGTGAGGGCCGAAATCAGATTGAAGGCAAGCGCATGCCGCATGAACGGGATGTCGCGCCGAATCTTGAAAAACTCCATGTCACTGCTCCATGCCAGGTGTGGCTCAGGGTTACCGAGTGCTGTGTATTGCGTAGAAGGAATTACTTCCAGCTGGTGTCGCCAATCGCCACCTTGGTCAGCTTCTTGCGATTGCCGTAGGTCAGGTTGACCAGGCAGCGGCTCACCACCACCGAGGAGAAGATCGAGGTCAGGATGCCCAGGCAGTGCACCACCGCAAAGCCGCGCACCGGCCCCGAGCCGAACATCAGCAAGGCACCACCAGCAATAAAGGAAGTGATGTTGGAATCGACGATGGTGCCGAAGGCGCGCTCGTAGCCCGCATGAATCGCCGCCTGCGGTGTTACGCCATTGCGCAGCTCTTCGCGGATACGTTCGTTGATGAGCACGTTGGCATCGATGGCCATGCCCAGGGTCAGCGCGATGGCGGCGATACCCGGCAGAGTCAGCGTGGCTTGCAACAGCGACAGCAGGGCGATCAGCAATAGCAAGTTGGCCGACAGCGCCACGGCCGAGAACAGGCCGAACATGGCGTAATACACCATCATGAAGGCAGCGATGGCAAGAAAGCCGCCAATGGTGGAATGAAAGCCCTTGCGGATGTTGTCAGCGCCCAGCGACGGCCCGATGGTGCGTTCCTCAACGATTTCCATGGGCGCAGCGAGCGAACCGGCACGCAGCAGCAGCGCCACATCATTGGCTTCCTGGGTCGTCATGCGGCCGCTGATCTGCACCCGTCCGCCACCGATTTCGGTGCGAATCACAGGTGCGGTGATGACCTCGCCCTTGCCCTTTTCGATCAGCAGGATGGCCATGCGCTTGCCCACGCTTTCGCGCGTGATGTCGCGGAACTGCCGAGCACCAGCGGCATCCAGCGTCAGATGCACTGCGGGTTCCTGCGTCTGATTGTCAAAGCCAGGCTGGGCATCGGTGAGCCGGTCGCCAGTGAGTTGCACTTGTTTCTTCACCAAAAGCGGTGCGCCATTACGCTCGACGTAGTACTCCGAACCCAGCGGCACCTGGCCGGTTGCGGCTGCAGCCAGCGCAGCCGGGCTCATGTTCTCTTCGTCCACCATGCGGATTTCCAGGCTGGCGGTACGCCCGAGGATGTCCTTGGCCTTGGCCGTGTCCTGTACCCCGGGCAGCTGTACCACCACACGCTCGGCACCCTGTTGCTGGATCACTGGTTCAGCCACACCGAGTTCGTTGATGCGGTTATGCAGGGTCTGGATGTTTTGCTTGAGGGCGAAATCCTGCACCCGCTTTTGCGCCTCCGGACGCAATACCGCATTCAGGCGCAGCTCCTCGCCGCTGCCACTGTCGTTCAGTTGCAGGTCGGCCAGTTGTTCTTCGATCACGCGCCGCGCCTTGCTGCGGGTTTCAGCATCGCGAAAGCGCACCACGATGGTGTTGCCTTCGCGCGCCAGGCCGCCATGACGAAGATTCTTGTCGCGCAGTTGGGTGCGGATGTCACCGCTCATGCTGTCGAGCTTCTTGGTCAGCGCGGCCTTCATGTCCACTTGCAGCAGGAAGTGCACGCCGCCGCGCAGATCCAGTCCGAGATACATCGGCAGCGCATGCATGGCAGTGAGCCAGGCCGGCGATGAGGACACCAGGTTCAGTGCCACGGTGTAGGAAGGCGCCTGCGGATCACTATTGAGGGCTTGCGAAATTAGATCTTTAGCCTTGAGCTGGGTGTCGGTATCGGTCAGCCGCACCTTGATGCTGTTGCTATCCAGTTGCAGACCGGTGGGCTTGATGCCGGCCTTGCCCAGGGTGTCCTCGACCCGCGCCAAGGTGCCGGCATCGACCTTGATGGTGGCGCGGGCGCTGGACAGTTGCACCGCCGGCACTTCGCCATAGAAATTCGGCAGGGTATAGAGCAGGCCGAGTACGACCGTGGCGAGAACGACAGCGTAAGTCCAGACGGGATAGCGGTTCATGGTCAGATCGTCTTGATGGTGCCCTTGGGCAGCAGCGTTTGCACCGCCATCTTTTGCACATTGATTTCGGTGTTGGGTGCAATCTCTAGCGTGACATAGGCATCGGTCACCTTGCTGATACGACCGACGATGCCGCTGGCGGCGACCACTTCATCGCCTTTTTGCAGCGCATCGACCATGCTGCGATGTTCTTTGGCGCGTTTCATTTGTGGCCGGATCATCAGGAACCACATCAAAACGAACATGCCGACCATCAGGATGATGCCGTCCAGGCCGCCGCCGAGGGCAGGGGTGCCTTGCGCGTATGCAGGTGAAATCAACAAGTTGAACTCCGCTGGAATTAGGGTGATGGAATGCGGGTGGTGAAACGAGGGTTTTGGTGCGCCGAGCAGTATATAGCAAGGCCCCGCGGCGACCTGTGAGCCCCGTTGTACAGCCTTATTCGGACAGGCTGCGGCGGGTGGCGAGGAATCCTCTGGCCCAGTCGGCAAAACGCTGGTGTTCGATGGCCTCGCGCATCTCGCGCATCATGGTCTGGTAGAACCACAGATTGTGCTGGGTATTGAGGCGCGCACCCAGTATCTCGTTACTGCGATGCAGGTGATGCAGATAGGCGCGCGAATAGTGGCGGCAAGCCGGACATTCGCAACTCGGATCGAGCGGTCCGGTGTCATCACGATGACGTGCGTTCTTGATCTTGATGTCGCCGAAGCGGGTGAACAGCCAGCCATTGCGGGCATTGCGTGTGGGCATGACGCAATCAAACATATCAACGCCCGCTTGCACCGCCTCGACGATGTCCTCGGGTGTGCCCACACCCATCAGATAGCGCGGCTTGTCGGCTGGCAGACGCGGCGCGGTATGCGCCAGGATGCGACGCATGTCCTCCTTGGGTTCGCCCACCGACAGGCCGCCGATGGCATAGCCCTCGAAGCCGATCTGCTGCAGGCCATCGAGTGAGATGTCGCGCAGATCTTCGTACATGCCGCCTTGTACGATGCCGAACAGTGCATTGCCATGCCGGTTGCCAGCCGTAAAGGCATCGCGGCTGCGGCGCGACCAGCGCAGCGATAACTGCATCGAGCGCTCGGCAGTGGCGTGATCGGCCGGCCAAGGTGTGCATTCATCGAACACCATGGCAATGTCGGAGTCGAGCGACAGCTGAATGCGCATTGATTCTTCTGGCGTGAGCATCAGCTTGTCGCCATTGATGGGCGATTGAAAGCGCACCCCTTCCTCGGTGATCTTGCGCAGTGCACCTAGGCTGAAGACCTGAAAGCCGCCAGAGTCGGTGAGAATGGGACGATGCCAGTGCATGAAGCGATGCAGTCCGCCATGACGGTCAATGACTTCGGTGCCTGGACGCAGCCATAGATGGAAGGTATTGCCCAGCACGATCTGCGCACCGAGCTGCTCCAGTTCTTCCGGGTTCATGGCTTTTACGCTGCCATAGGTACCCACCGGCATGAAGGCGGGCGTCTGGATCTGGCCATGGACAAGGGTGAGGCTGCCGCGGCGTGCCGCAGCGTCGGTGTGAAGGAGGTCGAATTTCATCGACCGATTTTAGCAACTGGCTTGCGCAAACCCCGGTTCGCGTTAAAGGCCAGTCAGTCTGTCAGATTGCATTTGCGCTCGCTCGATCAGCATGGCATCGCCGTAGCTGAAGAAGCGGTACTGGTCAGCCATGGCGTGGGCATAGGCGCGACGGATGGCCGACATGCCGGCGAAGGCTGACACCAGCATCAGTAAGGTCGATTTGGGTAAGTGAAAGTTGGTGATCAGCCTGTCGACGACCCGAAAGCGATAGCCGGGGGTGATGAACAGGCGGGTTTCGCCTTCGCCCGAGGGAAGTTGCGAGGTTGTATCGCTTGCCGGGTTATTGGACTGGGCATTGGACGAGTCAACGCCAATCGCTGCCGCCGATTCCAGCGCACGCAACACGGTGGTGCCGGCGGCGACGATACGACCACCGGCAGCGCGGGTGCGCTGGATCGCCAGCACGGTTTCTTCGGGGATGTGATAGCGCT
>CAIPUP010000028.1 GCA_903868285.1 uncultured beta proteobacterium | reverse complement strand
GGGTCGAGAATGGCGCCGAATTGTCCGGGCACGATCATCACGTCATCCTCTGCGGCATTGACGCGCCAGGCAAAGGCCCAGTCCAGCGCTTCGTAGTTGTGAATGTCGATGTCCTCATTCACCACCCAGACATGCTTGTAGCGCACATGTGCCGAGGATGAACCCCACAGCGCCATGGCGGCCTGCTTGGGCTGACCGCGGTAGCGGGTACGCATCTGCAACATGATGGTGGTGCCGTTATTCGCGGCCGGGCAGTGCACATCGGTAATGCCGGGAACGCCGGCGCTGTCCAGTACGTTCCAGGCCACGGCAGCACGCTGCACCGAACTCATGATGGAGTTCTCGGTCATCATGGCCGGCAATGTGCCTTCGATGGTGCCTTGCAGGATGGGGTTGTTGCGATGGGTGATGGCGGTGACGCGGATGCTGTGCTTGGGTCCCTGATCACCGGCGTAGTAGCCGGTGTACTCGCCGTAAGGGCCTTCCATCTCGAAGGTCTTGGGGTCGGTGGAAATCCAGCCCTCGATCACGATCTCGGCGCTGGCAGGCACTTGCAAGGGCACTGTTTCGCAATTCACCAGCTCTACCGGTTTGCCGCGCAGCGCGCCCATGACGTCGTATTCCGACACATCGGGTGGCAGCGGCGAGCAGGCCAGATAAGCCAGGCTGGGCTCCCAGCCAATCACGCAGGCCACCGGCATTTCTTCGCCGCGTTCGGCGTACTTCATCAGGTCCTGGCCCCAGTTCTGTGCCCGTGACACCAGCGAAGGCACACTGTCCTTGCGCCCGACCATGCCGCGATAAATGCCGACGTTGACCCGGCCGGTATCCGGATCTTTGGTGATGTTGCCGTTCATGGTGTTGATGTAGCGACCACCGTCGCGACGGTTCCAGCGCGGCACCGGGAACTCGAACAGATTGATGTCATCGCCCTTGAGGATGTTCTCTTTTACCGGACCGGTCGGCACAACAACGGGCGGCACGCGCTTTTTGAACACGTCGCGGGTCAGCTTGACCAGTTCGGTGATCGGGGTGTCTTTCGGCTTGCCGAACATCAGTGCGATGCGTTCATAGCTCGACATCGAGCCGGCAAAGATTTGCGTGCAACGACCGGTCTTGTAGTCCTTGATGTTGTTGAACAGCAGCGCCGGCCCCTTGCCGCTGGCAATGGCCTTGCGCACCACCGTGCCGATCTCGACATCCCAGTCCACTTCTGCATTGATCTCATGCAGCTCGCCCTGCTCGCGCAGATGATCGATCCAACCCCGCAAATCACCGAAAACCATGGAAAACCTCGTAAAAAAATAATCTGAATGTGTCAGGATTACTGACAGGCGTGTACTCAACCTGCCAGCGTTGATTTGACTTGGGTATTCCAGATCTGCAGTAGCGCTTCCTTGGATACTTTGCCGCGATCCGATTTCGGAATGCTCTCGAGCAGTGAAATCGACTGCGGCATCTTGAAGCCGGAGACGCGCTGCGCCATGTGCGCGGTCATTTCTTCCACGCTCAGCGCAGCGCCCGGTTTGGCCACCACGAAGCACGCGATGCCTTCGCCATAGATCTTGTCCGGCACACCGATGGTGGCTGCTTCCAGCACTGCCGGATGCTCTGAAAGATAGGATGTGATTTCCAGTGGCGCGATATTCACCCCGCCGCGGATGATGAGATCTTTTTTGCGACCGGTCAGCCAGGCATAGCCGTCCTGGTCGTAGTGACCCAGGTCACCGGTGCGAAAACCGCCCGGTGGACGGGGCTGAATCTCGCCTCGTCCCACCAGATAGGCATTGAAAATCTGCGGACCGTCCACCATCAGTTCGCCCTCGACACCGGGTGCTGTGTCATTGCCGTTTTCATCCACAAAGCGAGCGCGGATGTTGCGTTGCTCCAGTCCGACCGGGCCACGACGCGGTGCCGACGGCTTGTTGGCAAACATGAAGCCCGACTCTGACATGCCACAGGCCTGTACCAGGGTGATGCCATAGCGCTTCTGGAATGCCTCGTAGGTTTCCGGGGCAATCGGTGCAGTGCTGGTGGTCATGTAGCGCAAGGTGGGCAGATCGGCCTTGGTCACTGCATGCGGGCGCTCCAGCAGCATGGTGATGGCCGTCGGCACGCCGGCGGAAATGGTGATGCCGTAGTTGCGGATCCAGTCAAAGAAATTGCTGCCGGAGAACTTGCGCGCCAAAACAAAACTGGCGCCGACCTGCAATGTTGGTGTGATCGACAGGATCTGTGGCGAGCACCAGGTGATGGCGCGATATTCGAGTACGCGGTCGCTCTCATGAATATCAAAGCCATCGGCCACGGAATCGGCGACATAGAAATAGCAGGCATGCGAGCAGCACACGCCCTTGGGACGCGAGGTGGTGCCCGAGGTGTAGTTGATCAGCGCGATGTCATCGGGTGTGCCCAGGGGTTCGACATCGCGGCTGGCCGGGTATTGCTCGATCAGGTTGAAGAACTCGTTGTCGTCTTCGGCCACAGGATGATCGGTGAAGGCCAGGCATTCCGCACCGGTGGCGCGCGCCACCGCCAGCAGCTCGGGCGGTGTTTCACGGTGATACACCACCAGCTTGGGTTCCACGTCATGCAGGATGTGCTCGACGTTCTTGGCATTCACCTCGCAATTGACCAGACTGACCGTGGCACCGTAGCGCTGCACGCCATGGAAAAAACTCATCTGCGACAGACAGTTTTCCGAGAGCACCGATACCCGGTCGCCGGCCTTGAAGCCGCGCGCCGCGAGAAAGTGACCCATGCGACTGGTCACGGCATCGAGTTGCGCAAAGCTCAGGCTGCGACCGGTTTCTGCACAGGTGCCGTAGATCTTGTCGCCGCGCTCGCGTGCATGGCGGGTGATGATCTGATTCAGGCTCTGGTAGGCAATGGCGGGTTTAATCATGGTTCCGAAGGGCGACGAATACGACGTAAGTGGCTGATGACTACTTGCGGGTGGCGTTGGCGCGTTCGACCATCAGCTCGTAGGCGTCCTTGATGCGCGGGTTCTTGGCCACCACTTCAGGCCCGACCGTTTGCATGCGACGCACGAAGTCGGC
>CAIPUP010000027.1 GCA_903868285.1 uncultured beta proteobacterium | reverse complement strand
TGCCTTGGCCACGTTCTCCATGCTGAGGCCGCCGCGATTTTCGACGATGACCTGCTGGCCCATGCCTGTGGTGAGCTCTTGTGCGAGTACACGCGAGCCCCAGTCGTTGGCGCTGCCGGTGGCCGCGGTGACGATGCGGATCAACTTTGACGGATAGGCTTGCGAGTAAACGACACCCGAGCCCAATAGCGGCGCCAGTGCGCACAGCAAAACCCTGCTTCTATGAAGCGTTAGCATCAAACCGATGACTCCTCGTTGAGTTTCCGCTACGGTGTGTCTGGCACGCTACGGATATTGTTCTCGAACTTAACGCGGCAGGCGCCGAATGGCAAGCGCGCCCGTCATAAACCGCGCTTGCGACCCCCAAGATTATCCATTACGATGGAAAAAAATCGTAAAAAATGTGCGCGTCGCAGCGAATTCACGTATGCGGGCACTCTGCATAGAGGCGAGGAGAAAAAATGGCAAAACCATATGGCATGCTGGTTGAAGGCTTCAATTATTCCGGTGTTTCTGAAGAAAAGTTTAATCATTGGTATGACAAGGAGACGATTCCTGCACGCAAGCGTGTCAAGGGTTTTCTGAATATCCAGCGCTGGGTCAGCGCCGAGGAGCTCTCGTCGATGCCGGGTCTGGGGGCTGCGGCGCCCAAGCTGTCTATCGTCACCTACGAATTGTCGGGCCTCGATGTGCTCGGTTCCAAAGACTATCGCAAAACACTCGCCCCGCTCGCCACACCGCAGCGCAAAGAAATGCTCGAGAAATGTCCGGTGATGTGTCACTTCGAAGCCGAGCAGACCCTGCCTGGACGTCAACAGGGCTCAGCCAAGGCGAAGGGGATGATGATGTTCGTTATGAACGTGTCGCCCAACGTCGATACTGAATTCAATGCATGGTTTGACGACGAACACATACCGGCGCTGGCGAAGGTGCCCGGCGTGCTCAATGCGCGGCGCTTCCGCATGCCGCTGGGCACCCACCGTTATCTGGTGCTCTACCACCTGGCTGATCCGGCGGTGCAGGCAACACAGGCGTGGAAAGACGGTGGTGCATCACCGTGGACTGATCGCATGAAGACCTTCTTCCTGGCGCCCGAGTGCAAGCCGATCCGTTATGTACTGCGTCGTTACGGCAAGTAGGCCGGGTTGAATATGGTGGCGATGGATCGTGCCCTGCGTGCTAGTTGGTACGATCTGCCGGTGGATCGTGCTGATGCCTATTTGGCGTGGGCGCACGGCACTTATCTACCAGCCCTGCTCAAGCGCGATGGCTGTTTGTGGGTGGCGCATTACGCTGCGGTTGAAAAGAAACAGCGTCCCAACTGGCCGCGCGAAAGCACGCTGCGTAAATGCACTGATCCGGCAGTGCCGGCGGGCCGCCAATACATCATGATCATCGGTGCGGCTGACGCCAATGTGTTTGGTGAGCCGGACTGGCGCAAGCTCGACGCGGCTTTGCCGGCCGCCGATCAGCAGATGCTGGCGCTGCGGCAGGGCGAATACGTCAATGTGATGGTCGAAGCGGCGCGCGTCGAGGGGCCGG
>CAIPUP010000026.1 GCA_903868285.1 uncultured beta proteobacterium | reverse complement strand
GCGGCTCGCATGGCAACCTGGCAGAACAGAACCGCCTGATCGGACCGGTGCGCGGGTCGGTGCAGGGCGTGGGAGCGATGGCTGCAGTGACGAATGGCGCCGCTGCATCTGTAACCACGTCGGCAATCACATCGGCAACCACACCTGCAACCACGCCGGCCGCTGCACCTGCAAGCACGCCGGCCGCCGCACAAACGCTGGCTACCCGTCATGCCTGTCTGTCCTGTCATGCGCCGCAGGGCAAGCTGCTGGGTCCATCGATTCAGGATATCGCCGGCAAATATCGCGGCGAGGCTGGTGCGGAAGCCAAGCTGCTGGCCAAGCTCAAGGCTGGTGGTGCCGGGGTGTGGGGTGCTATTCCCATGCCGGCGCAGTCGCATGTCAAGGAGGACGAGTTGCGCAGCATCCTGCAGTGGATGCTCGGCGGTGGCTGAGCGCTCGCACTCGCAAGAGGAGCGGTGCTGGCAAGACGGCCGTACTACAATCCGCCCGTCGAGCGCAGTCCGGTGTTGTGATTTTTCATTAAAAAACCTTTAAAAACAAATACTTAGGAGTTTCCTATGAAGGCAATCCAAGAGCCGTGTCCGGGTATGGACCGGCGCACCGCACTCAAGGCTGGCAGCAGCATGACGGTGCTCGGCCTGGCGATTGCGGCCGGTCTGATTCCGGCGCGCGAGGCGCTGGCGCAGGCCGCAGGCTGGAACAAGGCGGCGTTCGACACCAAGACCCTGGCCGATTTGGTGCGTTCCCTTGGCGGCAGCGCACCGAGCGAGAACAAGGGCGTGCAGTTTGTCGCGCCCACGCCGGAGATCGCCGAGAACGGCGCGGTGGTCCCAGTCGGGGTGACCTCCTCGCTGCCCAAGACCGAGATGATCGCCATTCTGGTGGAGAAGAACCCCAACATCCTCACCGCGCGCTTCAACATCGTGGAAGGTGCCGATGCGTTTGTGTCCACCCGCGTCAAGATGGGACAGACTTCGGATGTGTATGCGCTGGTCAAGGCCGATGGCAAGTTCTACTTTGCCAAGAAGGAAATCAAGGTCACGCTGGGCGGTTGTGGCGGTTGATCGCGCTGTGCATCGCGCAGCAACGACAACACCCAACGCCTAACCTAAAACGCAGAACGTACAAAGAAAAAAAGGAAATCGAACATGGCTGATCCGATGCGCATACGCGCCGCTGTTGCTGGCGACAAGGTTGAAGTCCGCGTGCTGATGTCTCATGAAATGGAAACCGGTCAACGCAAAGACGCCAAGGGCGAGCTGGTGCCGGCGCACTTCATCCAGACCGTCAATGTCACGCATAACGGCAAAACAGTGATGAGCGCGGAATGGGGCCCGGCTGTGGCCAAGAACCCGTTCCTGCACTTTCGCTTCAAAGGTGGCAAGGCGGGCGAAAAACTGGCCATCACCTGGGTCGACAACAAGGGCGACAAACGCACCGACGAGACCACGATCAGCGGTGGCTGATCGCAATCCAGGGAGGGGGAGAGCATGCGCAACTTGATAGTGGTGGTGGCGGCAGGACTGGCGCTGGGCAGTGTGTTGTTGCCGCAGAGCCTGTCGGCGCAGCAGAGCGTGTCGGATCAGGACACGGTGCGCGAGATCGAGCGTTATCGTGCCGGTTTGCAAGATGGCAATCCGGCCGAGTTGTGGGAAGCGCGTGGCGAAGACCTGTGGCAGCAAAAGCGCGGGCCGAAGAATGCCTCGCTGCAGGCCTGCGACCTTGGCAAGGGGCCGGGCGTGGTCAACGGCGCCTATGCCGAACTGCCGCGCTACTTGGCCGAGGGCGACCGGGTGATGGATCTGGAAACCCG
>CAIPUP010000025.1 GCA_903868285.1 uncultured beta proteobacterium | reverse complement strand
GACGCTGTGTGAGAGCGCAGCGTCACTGGAGATAACGTGAGCGAACAAGTACAGCAGCCGATCTTCGGCATCGAAAAAATCTACGTCAAGGATCTGTCGTTGGAAGTGCCGGGTGCGCCGATGGTCTATCTAGACGGCAATGTGCCTGAAATCCAGATCCAGATTGGCCATGCAGTGCAGCCCATGGAAGGTGCGCTATTCGAAGTCTCGCTGCGTGTGACAGTGGCTGGCATGGTGGGCGACAAGGCGCACTTCATGGTGGAGGTGTCGCAAGCAGGAATTTTTCAGGCCACCAACGTCGCCGAGGAAGACATGGGCACGCTCTACGGCATCGTCTGCCCGAATGTGCTGTTTCCCTATGCCCGCGAGACCGTGTCCGATCTGGTGACGCGTGCCGGCTTCCCCCCGGTTCTGCTGTCGCCGATCAATTTTGAATTGCTGCATCAGCAGCGATTGGCCGAGGCCGAGCAGGACGCTTCGCGCATTCAGGTCGCGCTGTAACTCCCGCTGTAACTCCCTTTGTAACTCCCCATCTTGCGAATGTTCACACGCATGTTTCTGCCTTGCCGACGCGCCATGTGTTGCATCGGATTGCTTGCGACGCTTTGCCTGCGCGTAGGACCAGCGCAGTCTGCAGAATTTCGCAGCATCGGTGATGCCCCAGCGATTGTCTATGACGCCCCCTCGGTCAAAGCCAAGAAATTATTTGTCGCCAGTCGTGATTACCCGCTCGAGGTCATTGTCAACATCGAGGGCTGGGTCAAGGTGCGCGATGCGGCGGGCGATCTGTTCTGGGTCGAAAAGAAGGTGCTGTCCGAGCGCCGCATGTTGTTGGTGAGCGTGCCCCTGGTCGATGTGCGTCAGGCCGCAGAGGACAACGCAGCGGTGGTGTTTCGGGCCCAGGCCGGGGTGGTGCTGGAATGGCAGGGTCAGACGGCCACAGCCGGTACGCCGCCGGTAGCGCCGGGCTGGGTGCGCGTTCGCCACCGAGATGGCAGCCAGGGCTTCGTGCGCGTGAGTCAGGTCTGGGGCCTGTAACGCATGCAGATTGCCGTGCTCGGTGCGGGGGCTTGGGGAACGGCGCTGGCCGTTGCGCTGGCCCCATCGCATCGGGTGACGCTTTGGGCGCGAGATCCGCAGCAACGTGCGGCAATGCAGGCTGCCGGTAGCAACGAACGCTATTTGCCTGGCATTTCGTTTCCCGCTTCATTACAACTCAGTATGGCAACTGCCACGGCCTCGCAGAGCCTGGTGCAGGCACTAGAGGGCGCGCAACTGGCCTTGCTGGCCATGCCGACGGCGGGCTTGCGCAGTTTGTTGGCTTCGGTATGGCAGCAGTCCCCGGAAATCGATGTGCTGTGGGTGTGCAAAGGCTTCGAGCGCGACAGCGGGCAGTTACCGCACGAGGTGGTGCAGCAGGTGCGGGCCGGGTTGGGGGATACGGCAGGTTCACGCGCGGCGCAGGGTTTGCCACGTTACGGTGCGCTGAGCGGCCCCAGTTTTGCCCAGGAGGTGGCGCGCGGGCAGCCGACTGCGCTGACTGTGTCATCGCTGGACCAGACCTTTGCCAGCGAGATGGCGCGAGAACTACATCAGCCTGCGCTGCGGCTGTATCACAGCACCGATCTGGTCGGCGTTGAAGTTGGCGGTGCGGTCAAGAATGTTCTGGCCATAGCCACGGGCATTTGCGATGGGCTGGGCTTGGGTATGAATGCCCGCGCAGCACTCATGACGCGCGGTCTGGCCGAGATGCGGCGCTTGGGCGAGGCCCTTGGCGGGCGCAGCGAGACCTTCATGGGACTTACCGGCATGGGCGATCTGATCCTGACTTGTACCGGTGATCTGTCGCGTAACCGTCGCGTCGGGCTGGAGCTGGCCGGAGGGCAGTCGCTGCAGCAGGTACTGCAAAGCCTGGGTCATGTGGCCGAAGGTGTGCTGACTGCGGCGGCAGTGCAGCGTCGAGCGCGTGATCTGGGTATCGAGATGCCGATCACCAATGCCGTTTGTGCGGTGTTGTTCGAGGGGTTGCCGCCGGCGCGCGCGGTACAGCTGCTGCTGGCGCGTGATCCGCGCGCCGAGGGTTGAGTCAGGCCTGCATCCAGGTGTGCCCCCGGGGATTAGCGGCCGCCAGCGTAATCCAGCTGGCGCCAGGCTTCGTAAACCGCAACGGCAACAGCATTCGACAGATTGATGCTGCGATTGCCCGGCCGCATCGGCAAGCGTAAACACTGCGCCGGGGCGAAATCCGCCAGCACCTCCTGCGGTAGTCCGCGCGTCTCCGGGCCGAATACCAAAACATCCTGTGCGGCGAAATCTTGTTCGGCATGCAAGCGGCTGACGCGCGTGGTGAAGGCGAACATGCGTCGTCCGGCCAGGGCTTTGCGGCAGGTAGCCCAATCGGCATGCAGGCTGACATCGGCCAGTTCGCGGTAGTCCATGCCGGCACGGCGCAGATTGCGGTCATCCAGACTGAAGCCCAGCGGTTGCACCAGATGCAGTCTCGCACCAGCATTGGCGCACAGCCGGATGACATTGCCGGTGTTGGGCGGGATTTCCGGTTGGTACAGCACGACGTCCAGCATGTGAGGCTTGCTCCGGTTGTTCGGTTTGTGTTGCAACGGCCGCCAAGGAATTGCGACTGGCACGAGCCGGTGGAGTGCGCGCCAGTACCCAATTGTCCACCCTGGATGCGCCAGCCAGTTTGAGTGTGCGAGCCACTTCCTGCAGGCTGCTGCCCGTGGTCATCACATCATCCACCACGGCGACATGCCGGCCGGCAACATCCTGCTTGCAGCCAAAGGCGTGTTCGAGGTTGGCGGCGCGTTGCTGCCAGGGCAAGCCGGTTTGCGGTGGTGTGTGGCGCAGGCGTTGCAGCCAGTGACTGTGCAGCGGCAGCCGTAGTCGGCGGGACAGAACCTGCGCGATGAGTAGCGATTGATTGAAGCCACGCTCCGCCAGCCGGCGCGGATGTAGCGGCATCGCCAGCACAACATCGGGACGAGTGAGTTCGCCGGCTGCGATCTGCTGCTGCACCCGCTGCGCCAGTTGCTCGCCAAAGAAGCTTGCCAGCGCCAGTTGATGGCCATACTTGAATGCGCCAATCAGGCCATCCAGCGGATAGTCATAGCGCCACAGTGCAAGGCTGCGGTCAAAGGCGGGTCTCTGGGTGCGGCAGGTGTCGCAGGGCTCGGCCGGAACTTGTTTCGGGCTCGGTGCCATGGGCGGCGGTTTGAGCGCTTCAGCGCAGCGCGGGCAGGCCGGGCCGGCCTGGGGCAGATCGCTGATGCAGCCACCGCACAGGACGCTATCCACCGCGGCGCTTTCGACCATGGCGCCATCGATCGTGGCGCTGTCGACCGCGGCGCCACATAGCAGGCAGCAATTCGGTAACAGTGTACGGAGGATGTGTCTCAGCCGGTTTTGCCAACCGCCCGTCATGACGCCGGAAATATTATGTAAGTTCATGATTTTAAGGTACTTTTTATTATGCCTCGGAGGGTCGTGGTGCGAGTTGCGCCGCGAGTTGCGCCGCGAGTT
>CAIPUP010000024.1 GCA_903868285.1 uncultured beta proteobacterium | reverse complement strand
GCCCTGCTCAGTCTGGCCGCAGCACGCTGGTTTGCCCTGGGCGAAGTGCCGCCGCGCCTGGGCACCGAGCATCCCGGACGGGTGCCCTCGGCCACCTTCCGCTGTCGCGACGGCAAGTTCGTGCACATCACCGGCAGCGACCAGCACTGGGCGCCGCTGTGCCAGCTGCTCGGCCTGCCGCGCTGGGCCGAAGACAGCGAACTGGCGCGCAACGCGGTGCGGGTGGCGCGGCGCGAGGAGGTCATGGCCGGACTGTCGGCGGCGATTGCCGGCTTCGAGCGCGATGCCCTGTGCGCGCTGTGCGATGCCGCTGGCGTTCCGGCCGGCCCCATCCTGGCGGTGGACGAGGTGCTGGCCGATGCCCATGTGCAGGCGCGCGGCATGGTGGCCGACTATGCGCATCCGCAGCTCGGACGCTTCGGCGCGCTGCCGCTACCGTTCAAATTCGAGGGGCTGGACAATCCGCAGCTGGGCCGGCCGCCGCTGCTGGGCGAGCACACCGATGCGGTGCTGCGCCAGCGCCTGGGCCTGGATGCCGCCGCCATCGCCACGCTACGCCGTGACGGCGTTCTATAAAAAGTCAATAAAATCATGAACTTACAACAATTTTCCGAGGCCGCAGCAGGACTCAGCACGCTACGGCTGCGGCTCGACCACAGTGGCATCGCCAGCGAACGTGGCATCGCCAGCGAAAGCGGTATCGCCCGCCTCAGCCTCAACCGCCCGGCCCAGCGCAATGCCCTGAATCGTGCCATGTGTGAGGACCTACTCACCGCCTGTACCCTGCTGCGCCAGTGCGCTGCCAGCAATCTGGTTCGGGTGGTGCTGCTCGATGCCGAAGGTCCGGTGTTCTGCGCCGGGGCCGATCTGAAGGAGCGCCAGGGCATGCACAGCCAGGCCGAGGTCACCGCCCGTCGCCAGCTGGCCTTCGATGCCTATGCCGCACTGGAGGCCCTGCCGCAGCCGGTGATCGCCCTGCTGCAAGGACCGGCGGTGGGCTCGGGCTGCGAGATTGCCGGTGCCTGCGACTTCATCCTGGCCAGCGCAGGCGCCAGCTTTCGCTATCCGGAAGTGGGCTGGGGCACCATCGGCGCCACCCAGCGCCTGCCGCGCATGGTGGGCAAACGCCTGGCCAAGGAGCTGCTCTACACCGGCCGGCTGGTCGAGGCCAGCGAAGCGCTGCGCATCGGTTTGATCAATCAGCTGCTGGAGCAGGACGCCCTGCCGGCGGCTGCGCTGGCGCTGGCGCAACGCATCGCGGCCGCCCCGCCGCTGGCGATGCAGCTCACCAAGCGCTGCCTGGATCAGGGCATGGACCGCGACCGCGCCGGCGCGCTGGCCATCGAACAGCAGGCCATCGCCGAGAACCTGGCCGGCTCGGACTGGCAGGGCGCGATCGCCGACTTTGGCAACAAGGCGGGTAACACACCATGAACGCCCGGCCCAGGAACGCCCCGCCCATGCAACACCGACCCAAGCGCTCGCGCCGCGCCCTGTTGCCACAACCGCAACTGGCCGCCAACGGCTTTTCCGCGGCGGCGCAGACCGTGCCGGCCGGTTACTACCTGCCCGAGCCGGTGACCTTGCCGGCGCAGCTGGCGCGTACCGTGGCAATGCATGGCCAGCGCGAGGCCTTTGTCGCGCCCGGCGAGCGTCTGCGCTGGCAGGCACTGGCCGCCCAGGTAAGCCAGCGCGCTGCCACGCTGCATGCCGCCGGGGTACGCCATGGCGATCACGTCGGCGTGCTGATGGGTAACGGTGCGCAATGGCTGATCAGCTTCTATGCCTGCGCCACGCTGGGCGCGGTGACAGTGCCGATCAACACCCGCTTTCGCAGCGACGAGCTCGGCTACTGCCTCAAGCAAGCCGACATCCGCTGCCTTGTTTTTGTCGATCGTTTTCTCAACATCGACTTCTGCCACCTGCTGCACGACATCGTGCCGGCGCTGCCGCAACTGCAATGCGCGCTGATGCTGGGCGATGGCCCCTGCCCGGATTGGGCCCAACGGCTGGAGGACAAACCCATCCCGAACAACACCTCCGTGCCAGCCGCAGTTTCCCCCGCGGTTTCGTCCGCAGTTTCGTCCGCGATTTCGCCCGACGACATCCTGCTGATCCAGTACACCTCCGGCACCACGTCTTTTCCCAAGGGCGTGATGCTCAGTCATCGCAACATGCTGCAAGACGCCGCAGCGGTGGCGCGTCGCATTGGCGCCACCGAACAGGACCGCTACTTCAGCATCCGGCCCTTCTACCATGTGGCCGGCACCACGCTGTCGCTGCTGGTGTCGCTGTGCAGTGGCTGCAGCCTGCTGACCCTGCCTTCGTTCGATGTGGCGCAGGCACTGGACATGCTGGAGCAGGAGCGCTGCACCCTTACCTCGGGCAATGACACCATCTTCCTGATGCTGATGGGCCATGCCGAATTCCGCCGCGAGCGACTGCATCTGCGCGGTGGCTGGGCCGCCGCCGGCCCCGAGACCATGCAGCGCATCCGCGACGAAATGGGCGTGCCCCATCTGTGCAATGCCTACGGCCTGTCCGAGGCGGCGCCCAACGTGGTGCTGTCGGACTGGCGCGATGACTTCACCCTCCGCGCCGAAGGCCGCGCCCTGCCGCATCCGGGCATCGAGGTGCGGGTGGCCGACCCGGCGCTGTGTGATGCCACCAGCCAGAACCCGACGCATCCACGGCGCGACTCCACAGCAGCGCCGGCTTCCGTGATCCCCGCCCTGCCCCCCGACACTGCCGGCGAGATCCAGGTGCGCGGCTGGAACGTGATGCGCGGCTACTACAACATGCCCGAGGCTACCGCGCGTGCCACCACCATCGATGGCTGGCTGCGCACCGGCGATCTGGGCGTGATCGACCAGGCCGGGCGCTTGCGCATGGTCGGCCGGCTCAAGGATGTGTTTCGCGTCGGCGGTGAAAACGTCGCCCCGGCTGAAGTCGAGGAAACCCTGCATGCCCATCCGGCGGTGCAGCAGGCGCAGGTCATCGGCGTGCCGGATGCGCGTCTGGGCGAGGTGGCTGCGGCCTATGTCGTGCTGCGCGCCGGCAAACAGGCCAGCGTCGAGGAACTGCTGGTCTGGTGTCGCCAGCGCTGCGCCAATTTCAAGGTGCCGCGCTATCTGCGATTGGTCGATGGCTTCGAGCAGATCGGCATGACCGGCAGCTCCAAGGTACAGAAAAACCTGCTGCGCCAGCATGCACTGGTAGATCTGGGTCTGGACGACAACAAGAGGGCCCCGGCATGAACGCGATCGATCCCGGCCTGGCCCGCGACGTCATCCTGTGCGAATGCTTTGCCCGTGATGGCCTGCAGCATGAGACGGCATTTCTCGCCACCGATCACAAACAGCAACTGATCGAGCGCTTTGCCGCACTGGGTTTTTTGCGCATCGAGGCCACCTCCTACAGCAATCCGGCGGTGGTGCCGCAATTCGCCGATGCCTCGGCCTTGCTGGCGCAGCTGCCGCGCCGGCCGGGGGTGTTTTACAAGGCCACCTGCGCCAATGTGCGGGCGGTGGAGCGGGCGCTGGCCGATGTTGCGGCCGGTCATGGCGCCAATGAAATCAGCCTGCTGGTGTCGGCCAGTGAAGCGCATTCGCAAAAAAACCTCAAACGCTCACGCGCCGAGCAATGGGCCAATGTGCGCGCCATGGCGGCAGCGGCGCAGGGACAGTTCCGGCTCATCGGCAGCCTGTCGGTGGCCTTTGGCTGTCCGCTCGAAGGAGCGGTGGACGAATCGGTGGTGCTCGAGGACGCAGCACGCTTTGCCGAACTCGGCTGCAGTCATGTGGCGGTGGCCGACACCACCGGCATGGCCACACCACGCAGCATCCGTCGCCTGTTCGGTCGACTGCTGCGTGAACTGCCAAACCTGCAATGGGTAGCGCATCTGCACGACACCCGCGGCACCGGACTGGTCAACGCCCTGGCTGCCTGCGAAGCCGGCGTGCGCTGCTTTGACAGTGCCTTTGGCGGCACCGGCGGCCATCCGGCCGGACTGGTCTATGGCGGCGGCTACACCGGCAATGTCTGCACTGAAGATCTGGTCTGCCTGTTCGAGGCCGAGGGGCTGCGAACCGGCATCGATCTGGACGGTCTGATCGAGACTGCCAGGCTTTGCGAACACATGCTCGGCCGCACGCTGCATGGCCGGGTCAGCCGCAGCGGACTGCTGCCCGGCCTGACCTGAGCGACGACCGCACGTCCGGAACATTTACAACTTTCATCGCGAATTTTTCCCAGGAACTCCATGCATCCCATGCGCGACCCGCTGCATCCCAGCCCTGCCCGCACCATTCATCTGGCCGACTACTGCGCACCGGCGTGGCAGATCCCCGAAGTGGAATTGCGTTTCGAACTCGATGCCACCGACACCCTGGTGCATGCCACCTTGCAACTGCGGCGCGATCACGACCAGTCCACAAGCGGCCATGCGCTGCGCCTGCAAGGCGAAGAGCTGGAGACACTGGCGATTGCCATCGACGGCACACCACTGCCGCCACAGGCCTGGCGCATCGAGAACAATGAGCTATGTCTGGAAGGTCTGCCAGCGCAATGCGAATTGCGCACCACGGTACGCATCCATCCGGCCAGCAACACCCAGCTGATGGGCCTGTATGCCTCGGGCAACAGCGAAGCGCCCGGACTGTTCACGCAATGCGAGGCCGAAGGCTTTCGGCGCATCACCTGGTTTCTCGATCGCCCGGATGTGATGTCGCGTTATCGCGTCACGCTGGAGGCACAACGCGAGCGTTTTCCGGTGCTGCTGGGCAATGGCAACCGCGTGGCTGAGGGCAGCCTGCCGGATGGCCAGCACTGGGCGCGCTGGGAAGATCCGTTTCCCAAGCCCTGCTATCTGTTCGCCCTGGTTGCGGGCAAGCTGGACTTGCTGCAGGACCACTACACCACCGCCTCGGGGCGCGACGTGACGCTGTCGATCTATGTCGATCCGGGCAAGCTCGACCAATGCGGTTTCGCCATGCAGGCATTGAAAAAATCCATGCGCTGGGACGAGCAGGTGTTCGGACTGGAGCTGGACCTGGATGGCTACATCATCGTCGCGGTGGGCGACTTCAACATGGGGGCAATGGAAAACAAGGGCCTCAATATCTTCAACACCAAGTACGTGCTGGCCCGGCCCGACACCGCCACCGATATCGATTATCAGAACGTCGATCGCGTGGTGGCGCATGAGTATTTTCACAACTGGACCGGCAATCGCGTCACCTGTCGCGACTGGTTCCAGCTCTCGCTCAAGGAAGGCCTGACGGTATTTCGCGATCAGGAATTCGGCGCCGACATGTATTCGCGTGCGGTGCAACGCATCCAGGAAGTGCGCGGTCTGCGCGCAGCGCAGTTCACCGAAGATGCCGGCCCGATGGCGCATCCGGTGCGGCCACAGTCCTATCAGGAGATCAGCAATTTCTACACCGCCACGGTGTATGAAAAAGGGGCCGAGCTGGTGCGCATGATTCACACCCTGCTGGGCGCAGCGGCGTTTCGCCGAGGCATGGATCTTTATTTTCAGCGGCATGATGGCCAGGCCGTCACCACCGAGGATTTCGTCGCCGCCATGGCCGATGCCTCGGGCATCAATCTCGACCAGTTCCGGCGCTGGTACGACCACGCCGGCACACCGCAACTGCAAGCCGAAGGCAGCTATGACGCCAGCGCACAACGCTATCGTCTGCGGCTGTCGCAGCAGCTACCCGGCAGCCCGGGCGTGACCCTGCACATCCCGGTGGCGGTCGGCCTGGTCGGTGCCGCGGGCGAGGAACTGCTGCCCGAGGGCACCCGCCTGCTGTCGCTGACCGAAGCCGAGCAGGTGTTCGGATTCGACAACGTAAGCCAGGCGCCGGTGCTGTCCATCCTGCGCGATTTCTCTGCACCGGTGCTGCTGCAACAGACGGTGAGCGAGGCCGAACTGACGCACCTGATGGCGCATGACAGCGATGCCTTCAATCGCTGGGAGGCCGGTCAGCGCCTGGCCTCGGACATCCTCCTGCGCAGCGCCCAGGCGCTGCAGGCTGGCCAGGCGCTGCTGCCGCTGCCCGCAGGATTCATCGCCGCCTGCGCCAAGGTTCTGGCCGCGGCCGACGGCGATCCGGCCTTCGCCGCTGAGGCACTGTCCTTGCCCTCGGAGAGCACCCTGGCCGAGCGCATGCAGCAGGTCGATCCGGATGCCCTGCATGCGGCACGCTGCCATCTGCG
>CAIPUP010000023.1 GCA_903868285.1 uncultured beta proteobacterium | reverse complement strand
GATGTTCCATGACCAGGGTCATATCGTGGCCAAGACCGAGGCGCGCAACCGCTCGGCCGGTCTGTCACTGGGTTCGCCGGTGCTGTTCTCCTCGGTGGCACACGGCAGTGCGCTGGATATCGCCGGGAAGAATCAGGCCAGTCCGGCCGCCATCATTGCGGCGGTGCGCAGGCTGGCCGCTACTCGGGTTTGATGCCGGCTTCGCGCAGCGCCCGGCCGAACTTGGCGGCATCGCTGCGCAGGCGTTCCTCGAACTGATCGCTGCTGCCGCCGGCTACCTCCAGCCCGGTGTCGGTCAGGCGCTGACGGATCTCCGGTTGCTCCAGCACGGCGTTGAATTCGCGGTTGATGCGTGTCAGCAGCTCGCGCGGTGTGCCGGCGGCGGTGACCACGCCCTGCCAGGTCACCAGCTCGAAACCGGGAATGGTTTCATTCATGGTTGGCAGTTCGGGCAGCACACCGCCACGTTTCGGATTGAGCGAGGCCAGAGCGCGCGCCCGACCGGCGCGTATCTGCGGCAGCGAGGTGTTGATGACATCGAACAGCAGATTGACTTCACCCGCCAGCAAGGCCTGCAGCGCCGGCGCATTGCCCTTGTACATGACCATGATCATGTCGGCCCCGGCATGCGCGCGCAGCAGCTCGCAACCCACCGTTGGCAGCGAACCGGAGGAGGCGCAGCTGACGCTGCCGGGCCTGGCGCGGATGGCAGCGACTGCCTCGGCGACATTGCGAGCGGCAAAGCCCGGATTGGTGACCAGCACCATCGACATGCGGGTGGTCTGCACCACCGCTGCCAGCTCGCGCGGATCGACGGCCGACTTCATGAAATAGGGATTGGTCACCAGCGCCGGCACCACATACAGCAGGGTGTGGCCGTCGGGCGCTGCGCGCGCCGCCAGCTCGGTGCCGATGTTGCCGGCAGCGCCGGCGCGGTTCTCGATCAGTACCGGCTGACCAATGCGCTCGGACAGCTTGGGCGCGACCACCCGCACTACAACATCGGTCGGACCACCCGGAGCGAAGGGCACGATCCAGCGCACCGGCCGACTCGGCCAGGCCGATATTGCGCTGCCCGAAGCGCTGCTGGCCCCGCTGCTGCTACCGGCGGCGTTGCTCGCGCCGCCGCCGGCCGGGGCTTGTGCCAGCGCTGCCGCGCTGAGCAGGCCGAGCCCTAGCAGGCTGAGCTGCCTCGGCAACTGTGTGATTCTAAAAAAATTCTTTAAAAACAAAGACTTACGGTTATTTCTCAGCATACTGACGCCTCCTCGCGTAGCGGTGAACACACGGTCTTGGGTCGCAATGTCTTGCATCGACCGCTTGCACTGAATCACTTAGATCTTGAACGCCTCGAAGGTTTCCGGTGCGAACAGGTCTTCCGGCTTGAGTTGTCGTGGCGACAGCCCCTGCTCATGGTGATAGCGCAGGAAGGTATCGAGCACATGGCGGTTGGATTCCAGGCCATAGGGCCACCAGTCATCGCCCATCTCGCGACGTGCCTCTTCCACATGCGACACCAGCCACGGCAGCATGGCCATCTGCGCTGCGGTCTGATTCAGGCCCTCGTACACCCGCCGCTGCGCTTCGGCAAAGGCCTTGTACAACGACATCGCGATCCAGCGGTTCTGCTCGTATACCTCGCGCCGGATCACCACCGTATGCATGATGGGGAAGATGCGGGTCTTGCGGAAATAGGCGCGCTCGACCTCGACATAGTCCTGGAACAGACGCTTGACGCGATCCGGCGCGCTGCTGAGCGTCGAGGGTGCGCGCGCGCCTTGCAAGGCATCGATCTCGCCGGCGGCCAGCATTTGCGACAGTGTCTTGTCCGGGCCGATGTGGTGCATGCGAAAGTTCGGCGGCAATGCCAGCTTGAGTTTTTCCTCCCGGCCCGGCGTTTCTTCGCCGCCGGTGTAGTAATCGACGCTATCGGGCTTGACGCCGTACTCGTCGGCCAGAATGCCGCGTATCCAAACCGGTGCGGTCATCTGGTACTCCGGCACGCCCATGCGTTTGCCGATCAGGTCTTTCGGCTCGCGGATACCGGATTGCTGCGACACGAAAATGCAGGAGTGCCGGAAAAAACGCGACGGGAACACCGGGATCGCCACAAACGGCTTGGGATCGCGAAAGCACGACACGGTGTAGGAAGACAGCGACATCTCTGCCACATCGAATTCGCGGTTGCGCAGCTGGCGGAAAAAGGTTTCCTCCACCGGCAGGTTGAGGAAATTCAGGTCGATACCCTCGGGTTGGATGCTGCCGTCCATCAGGGCATGCACCCGGTCGTAGTTCCAGCAAGAGAGTGTGAGGCGAAGTTTTGACATGGTTGAACCTGGTTGCGTGGTTGGATTGTGTTGATGACGGGGTCGCCTACACCGACACCGGGTCGGTCTGCGGTTTGGGGAACAGGCCGTGTCGCGCATGTTCCTTGTAGTGCTGATCCTTGGGTAACACGATGGCGCAGGAGCGCACCGCCTGATCGGCCGGATCGAGCCCCGGGATCGGACGACCGGCGCGGTTGTCCTCGGCCGCCTGCAGCAGCTTGCGCCTTGCCATGACGATGCCGCGATCGGTGGCGCACAGGTTCTCGCGCGTGCGGTCCTGCAGCGGCCCCATCGATTCCTGCAACGACGCATCCTGCATGGCGATGCCGCTGATGCCCGAGTAGGTGGTGCGGGCCTTTTGCGAGGCCCGGTCCATCAGGTAATCATTGGTTTTGTTCTGCAGCGGAATGAAGGTGCCGGGCACGTACTTCACATGGATGCCGGCACCGTCATGCATGGCTTCCTGTTCGCGCTCGCTCAGATCGCGGCGCGGGTGATAGTTGATGCTCCAGGCCCAGCAGTGCTCGTCATCGATCGGCACCCAGGCATGCGCGCCCAGCGGATGATCGGCGCGCGGCGGAATGATGGTGTACCAGGGCATGATCCAGGGCGTGATACGCCAGTAGTAGCTGTCTTCCTCGGCCTTGCGCCGTGCGCCCACCAGCAGCCCGCCGCCGTATTCGGTGACATCGAATTCCACTTTCAGATCGCGCTTGTTGTATTCGTTGCCCTTGGAGCCGACAAACAGCGGATCGGTATTGAGTGCACCGGAATGCAGGAAGGTGACATGCGAGGAATCGATGCCGCCTTCCATCGCCTGCAGGTAATTGACTTCCTGGAAGCGCTTGGACACATAGCGCTGCGCCGGACGCACATGGGCCCATTCGATGGCCGGTGGTGCCGGTTGCAGTTCCGGCGGGCCCATGTAGGTCCAGACGATGTCACCCAGTTCGATGCACGGATAGCCCTTGAGTTTGATGCGACCGGGCATGCTGCTGTCGGCCGGCTCCGAGGGAATCTCGATGCACTGGCCGCTGCCATCAAATTTCCAGCCGTGATACGGGCAGCGCAGTCCGTTTTCTTCATTACGACCAAACCACAGCGACACACCGCGATGGGCGCAAAACTCGTCGATGAGATTGACCTTGCCGCTGCTGTCGCGAAAGGCGATCAGCTTCTCGGACAGCAGCTTGACCCGCACCGGCGCACAGTCCGGCTCGGGCAGTTCCCAGGCATGCAGCGCCGGTATCCAGTAGCGCCGGAACAGATCTCCCATCAGGCTGCCGGGTCCGGTCTGGGTCAGTTTCTCGTTTTGTTCCTTGGGCATCATGCTGTGTGGCTCCTCGCTTGGTGCGAATTTCAATCAGCGAATGTCAATACCTGCATGCATTCGGTGCAGTGGTTCGGTGCAGTGGTTCGGCGCAGTGGTTAGGTGCAGTTAAGTCAGTCAGCCTTGGCACCGGAGGCCTTCACCACTGGCGCCCAGCGTTTGAGTTCGGCTGCGACAAACGCCGTAAATGTCGCTGCATCCAGGTTGGCCGGCTCGATGCCCTCCGGGCGCAGACGTTCGCGCACATCAGGCAAAGCCAGGATGCGGCGCACCTCTGCATTGAGCTTGTTGACCACATCGGCGGGCATGCCGGCCGGGCCGGAAAGCGAGAACCACACCGTCGCCACCAGATCGGGATAGCCCGATTCGCGCAATGTCGGCACATCCGGGTAGTCGGCCAAGCGGCTGGCTGAACTGAGCGCGATGGCGCGTGCCTTGCCGGCCTTGATCTGGGTTGCGGCGGTGGAAAGGGTGCTGGAAATCATGGGCAGATGACCAGCGATGAGATCGGCCACTGCGCCACTGGCACCCTTGTACGGCACATGCTGGATTTCGATGCCCGCTTGTTGCCGGAAGTACTCCGCCACCAGATGGCCCTGGGTGCCGTTGCCGGGCGAGCCATAGGAGATCGAACCCGGCTTGCTGCGCGCCAGTGCGATCAGTTCCTTGACGTCCTTCACCGGCAGGCCCGGATGCACCGCAAACACGGCCGGCGGCCCACCGAACAGCGCGATATGCGTGAAGTCCTTCACCGGGTCATAGGGCAGCTTGGACAGCAGCGGCGCCAGCACATGCGAGGCAATGCCCGACACCACTAGGTTGTAGCCATCAGGCGCACTCCGCGCGATCAGCTCTGAGCCGATGGCGCCACCGGCACCGGCGCGGTTCTCCACCACGAACTGTTGCTTGAATTGTTCGGACAGCTTTTGCGCCACGATTCGCCCCAGGGAATCGGCAGTGCCACCAGCGCCGAATGGCGCCACGATGCGCACCGGCTTGGCCGGCCAGTTGGCTGCGCTGCCCTGGGCCTGGATTGCCATCGAGCAACATAGCAAGGCGCTGGCAAGCAGTTGGCGCGTCCAGAGCGGCAGGGTGGATCGCAGCGGTGGTCTGACGAAGTTCATGACGGTTTTCCTGGTGATATGAACAAGGATGGTGATGTGGCATTCGGTGTGTAACGGGGCAGGGGGCCCTGAATGAAGGGTCTTTATGCCTTACTGGCTTTTCCCGGCACTGGAGCTGCGAGCCACAGGGTGCCAGCGCTCAGCTTCACGCCGGAAGTAATCGAGGGTCTGTGCCGGATCAAGGTCGAGGATCTCGAAGCCCTCCGGTCGCAGTGCCTCACGAATTTCTGCCGACTGCATGGCACGGCGAATTTCGCGATTGAGTGCCGTGACAATATTGGCTGGCATGCCGGCCGGGCCGGAGATGCCGAACCAGGTGATGGCGGTGAGCTCGGGGTAGCCCGATTCGGCATAGGTCGGAATGTCGGGGAATTCGGCTGTGCGCCGGGCTGCGGTACTGGCCAGGCCGCGCAGCTTGCCAGCCTTGAGCTGTGGTGCCACCGAGGACAGGGTGATCGAGGCTGCCGGCAGATGACCGCCGATCAGGTCGGTGTTGACCGGGCCGGCGCCCTTGTAGGGCACATGGGTGATTTCGATGTTGGCATGCTTGCGCAACAGCTCGCCGATCAGATGGCCGTGCGTGCCGTTACCCGGTGTGCCATAGGTGATGCTGCCGGGCTTGGCCTTGGCGCGTGCAACGAATTCCTTTATGTCTTTCACTTCCAGCCCCGGTCCGACCACCAGTAATGTCGGCGGTCCGCCCAGCACTGCAATATGGGTGAAGTCGCGCAGGCCGTCATAGGGCGTTTTCTGCACCACGGGCGCGATCACTTGCGAGGCCAGCGATGACAGCAGCAGGGTGTAGCCATCGGCGGCTGCGCGCGCCACCAGCTCCGAGCCGATCACCCCGCCGGCACCGGGGCGCGAGTCGATGACAAAGCTTTGCTTGAAATGCTCTTGCAGCTTTTGCGCCAGCAGGCGCGACAGGCGCTCGGAGCTGCCGCCGGGCGTGAACGGTGACACGATGCGCACCGGTTTGTTGGGCCAGTCGCTGCTAGCACCGGACTGACTATGTGCGACAGCAGGAATCAGGCAAAGCAGGGCGATTGCAAAAGCGCCGAAGCGGTGGCTGCGTTGGGGGCTGAGCGGGGTAGTGAGCTTGCGCATTGTGACCATAATGACCATGAAAGATTGGGTTGGCAGGTGGTGCGCCAGCATGGGCGCAGCAAAAAGACGGCGCGCCATGTTATCGCACGCTGTGACCGACCTGCCCTCAGCCCCGGAACAAGTGCTGCCACAGCGCCAGCGTGGCCTCGACGCTGCTTTGCACCTGTTGCGGTGCGACGCGCGCAAAGCGCTCGCCGCGCAGTCGCAGCTGATGCTGCAAACGGCGAAACTCGCGGTAGGCCTGTTGCACCTGGCTGGCCAGTGATGCCGGAATCAACCCGAGCTCGCCGGCAATACCTAACAAGGCGATATTGCCGGCGTTGCGCATCAGTGCGGCATGCTGATGCGATTGCGCCAGCACCAGGTACTGCACCATGAATTCGATATCCACCATGCCACCGCGATCATGTTTCAGATCGAACAAGGCGCTGGGATTGGGGTGTGCCTGCAGCAGGGTCTGGCGCATCTCCAGCACGGCGGTGCGCAGGGCGCTGTGTTCGCGCGGCCGGGACAGGATGTGCTGGCGCTCCAGCTCGAAGGCAGCGCCGATGGCAGGATCACCGGCACAAAAGCGTGCCCGGGTCAGTGCCTGGTGTTCCCACACCCAGGCCGACTCGCGCTGGTAGCGGCGGAAGGCATCCATCGAGGACACCATCAGTCCGGCCGCACCATCGGGTCGCAGTCGCAGATCGGTCTCGAACAGGATGCCGGCCTGGGTGCGGCTGCTGAGCCAGTTGTTGAAGCGCTGTGCCAGGCGGGCATAGGCTTCCGGTGCTGCCTCGTCGGTATCGTCAAACAGAAAGATGATGTCCAGATCAGAGGCATAGCCCAGCTCCTTGCCGCCGAGCTTGCCGTAGGCAATGACGGCAAAGCGTGGCGTCTGGTGCGCGGGCATGGCCAAGCCAGCAGCCGCCCGTTGCTGCAGCAGGGTCCAGCAGCGTTGCAGGATCACCCCGAGCGTGGCGTCGGCCAGATCGGATAGCAGATCGGCCAGCGCCTCGACGGTCAGCCCACCGGCCAGGTCTTGTGCCAGCAGTCGGAAGATTTGCGCGTGATGCGCTTCGCGCGACAGATCGAAGGCGCGCTCCAGATCGTCACCAGCCTCCAGCAGCAGTTGCCGCAGCTTGTCGGCCCATTCGCTCCAGTCGGGTGCTGCCATCAGCGCCCGTTTGTCCAGCAGTTCGTCCAGCAGGATGGGATGGCGGGTCAGGTATTCGGCGGCCCAGGGCGAGGCTGCTAGCAGGTGAGTGACCTCGGCCAATGCTTGTGGATTCTCGTCCAGCAGTGCCAGATAGGAGGCGCGGCGTGATATCGCCTCGAACAAATCCAGCAGCCGCGCCAGGGCCTGAGATGGCGCCGGTTGTGTGGCAGCCGCGGCCAGGGCGCGTGGCATCAGCGCGTCAAAGCGTTGCCGGCTGGCATCGGGCAGCTCGCGATAGCGTGCGCCCCGGCGTACCGCCTGCAGTCTGGCCAGGGTTTCGTTCTCGCCCGAGGCTGTTGCATTGTTCGCGTCGGTAAAGCCCAACTTTTGTAGTTGCTGTGCGGCATGTTCACTGTCCGGGTCGAGCCACAGCGCGGCCAGCGGATGTTGCGGCTTTTCTTCGGTGGTAAAGACCGCCTCGAAATGGCGTGACACCCGTTCGCGATGCGTATTCAGCGCTGTCATGAAGAGCTTCCAGCTGGCAAAGCCCATGCTCGCAGCCAGCAGCTTGCGCGCGCCGGCGGCTTGTGGCAGTTCATGCGTTTGGGCGTCTTC
>CAIPUP010000022.1 GCA_903868285.1 uncultured beta proteobacterium | reverse complement strand
CACGATGGCCTGACCCACACGCCCCATGCCAACCACCGCCACCACCGAGCCCTGCAGCCCGCGACCGTACAGCTGCGCGCGCCAGCCCTGGAACTGACCGCTACGTACCAGATGATCACCGCGCCGGACATGCCGGCCCAGCGCGATCGCCAGCCCGAGCCCGAGTTCAGCCGTAGGTTCAGTCAGTAGATCCGGAACGATGCTGACCCAGATACCTGCGTCGGTACAGGCCTTCACATCGTAGCTGTCGAAGCCCTTCAGGGCACAGGCAACAATGCGCAAGTGTGGTGCCGACTGCAACAGGCTGCGATCCACACAGTCGGTCATGAATCCCATCATGGCGTCCGCATCGGCGATGCGCGCTGCCAACTCGGCAGCCGACCAGGGCTCCAGGTAGGGGTTCATATCAACACTGCCCACTGCTGCCAGCCGCGCATGCACTTCATCATGCAGTGGATTAGTGACAAGAATTTTCGCAAGCTTGCTGTTGGAACTCATGTTATTTCAATGCCTTTCGTAAGCGCGCACCGATACCGTCCACCAGCAACACGCAAGCCAGGATGGTCAACAAAATAGCTGCGACCTGGTCGTAATTGATCAATCGCAGCGCTGCCATCAACTCGAAGCCGATACCGCCAGCACCGACAATCCCCAGCACGGCCGAGGCGCGAAAGTGATATTCCCAGCGGTAGATGGTGATGTCGGCCAGTTGCGGTAGCACTTGCGGCAGTACCGCATGGGTGATGACTTGCAGGCGACTGGCGCCAGCAGCAACCGCTGCCTCCAGCGGCTTGGGGTCGACATGCTCGATAGCCTCGGCATAGAACTTCGCCACCATGCCCACCGAGTGCAGCGCCAGCGCCAGCACCCCGGGCAAGGCACCGAAGCCCACCGCCGCCACGAACAGAATGCCGAGAATGATCTCCGGCACCGAGCGCAAGGCCGAAAGCACCAAGCGAACCAAACGCGAGATCCACCAGTTCGGCGTGGTGTTGGGCGCCGCCAACAGGGCCAGCGGCAGCGAGAGGAGCACCGCCAGGGCCGTACCCGCAATCGACATCGCCAGGGTATCTAGCAAGGGCTTGAGCCAATGCTGCCAGCGCGAGAAATCCGGCGGGAACATCTCCGAGGCAACCTGCGCCATGGCCGGACCACCCTCGATAAAGCGCGTGGCATCAAAAAATCCGCTCTGTGCCAGCGCTGCAAGACATACCAGCAGCAGCACCGCATTCAGCCACCACTGCCGGGCGCTGCGCTGCCGTGACTGGTCGATCAGCGACTCGACCAATGCGTCAGTGTCTGCACCGGAGCTTGCGCCGCGGTTGATCGCCACGTCCATCACTTCATCTTCGCGATGTCGAGCCGCAGCACCTGGGCTGTTTCCCGCAGGACGTTGTAGCTGGCGTCATCGGTTGCGACAAAGCCTTCGACGCGGAAGGACTTCAACACTTCCTTGTCTTTCATGCCAAGAAACGCATCCCGCAAGGCCTGCTTCAGCGCCGGCGTCAGATTGCCCCGCATCACGATCGGATAGTTGGGAATCGCGGCTGACACATCCAGCGTCACCAGCTTGCTGGTATCGATGGTGTTACGGCTCACCAGGTTGTCGTAGATGGCCTTGGACAAGGCGCCGGCCGGTACCTGTCCGGCCTGTACTGCGCGCGCCACCGCATCGTGTGCACCCAGATGCACCGGCTTGTAATCCTTCTCGCCATCCAGCCCAGATTTTTTCAGCAAGTGCGCGCGTGGCACCAGATGGCTGGAAGTCGAGGCCTGATCACCGAAGCCAAACGGCTTGCCGCGTACATCCGCCAGCGTTTTGACCGCGCCTGCAGCATTGGCAATCAAAATCGATTGATAGGTGGGCGAACCGCGCTCCACACCGACCGCAAACGGTTCGATTTCCGGTGCCCGGGTACGTGCCAGCACATAGGAGAACGGCCCGAAGTAAGCCACCTCGATACGCCCAAAACGCATCGCTTCGATCATCGACGAGTAGTCGGTGGTGACGATGATCTCGATATTCTTTTTCAGCTGCTGCTGCAGATAAAGCTTTAGCGGCTGCGCGTTCTGAATCAGGGTCGAGGCATTTTCATCCGGCAGCAGAGCCACGCGCAGGGTGGCCGGATCCTTGGGTGTTTGGGCATGGCTAAACGTCGTGGCGAATCCGAGCACGATCGCGCCGGCCGCGATCACAGTCCTCAATGCACCACGCAGCGGCTGCTTCAGAATTTCGAGTGTCATGTGATTCCTTATATTTTTCATGCAGTTACAAAGTCATTCAGGACAGCGCCGATGGCATTACCGGAATGCGTTTCTGCGCTGCCAAGCGCTTCTGGCATTGCCGTTACCCGATAAAGACGCTGCACCACAGCCTCGGTCAGCTGCTGTGGCTGGTCATCAAAAACCACCTGCCCCTGATGCAAGCCAATGATGCGATCGGCAAACTGCCTGGCGTACTCCACCTGGTGCAGGCTCACCACGGCGGTCAGTCCATCGCTTTTACAGATGCTGTGCATCAGACCCAGCAGATCCAGCGCCGTGGCCGGATCCAGGCTCGCCACCGGCTCGTCGGCCAGGAGCAGTTGCGGTGACTGCACCAGGGCGCGGGCGACACCGACGCGCTGCTGCTGTCCGCCGGAGAGCTGATCGGCGCGCTGCAAGGCGCGCTCCAGCAATCCGACACGATGGATCGCCCGCAACGCCATGGCTTTTTCAGCGCGGGTACAAGGTAACAAGGCACGCCAGCCATGATGGTGTCCGAGCCGCCCCATCAACACGTTATCCAGCACGGTCAATCGACCAATGAGGTGATGTTGCTGGAACACCATGCCAGTACGACTGCGATGCTGGCGCAAGCGCGTCGATGGGGAAATGTCGAGCGGTATGCCAGCCACGCCTGGCCCGACATCGCTCGGTCTGTTTTTCCAGCTGTTCTGTTGACCGGATTCGAACGTTGCAAGCACCCGCCCCGCACCAGGCGGCACCAAACCATTGAGCGCTCGCAGCAAGCTCGATTTACCTGCGCCAGAAGAACCCAGCAACACCACAAAGCTGCCGCGTTCAATTTCAAGATTGGTGCTGCGCAGCGCCTGTACCCCGTTGGGATAAATCACTTGCAACTGTTCAGTTTTGATAGCGATGTCAGACACCGGTCGCTGACTCCCTGTCACGTTAATCCAGACCTCCAGCCGTGGAATTTGCCCAGGGACTGGATGAAGTTTTCGTGACTATGCGCAGCTACTATGACAACTTCGTGAATATCGGCGTCATGGAATTGTCATCAACAGCCGCTAGCGTCGCACGGGATCTCAAGCAACTTTGCTAAGCGATTAAGCACCATGACAGCGAATTTCAACGAACTAGAACGAGGCCTGCGCAATGAGTCATAGCTATCGTGATGACCAATCACTCAACCCAGCGGTTGCCGCGCACAACGACGACCAGCCAAGCTTTACGCAAGTCTTACAAGCGCGACTATCGCGGCGCAATGTTCTGGCTGGTGGTGCTGCCTGGATGGCCAAGGCCAGCCTGCCTCTGAGTGCAGCGTCGTTGGCCTCGCTGTCAGCCTGCGCCACGAACCAAGGCAATACCCTCCATCGCAGCGCCAATGCCGCCGGCCCCCGCATGAGTTTCAAAGGAGTAGCGGTTTCCACCAGCGATAGCGTGCAGGTGCCTGAGGGCTACACCGCGTCGGTGCTGCTATCTTGGGGTGATGCTATCGGCCACCGCGATGGCTCGCCCGTGTTTCGCGACGACGCCAGCAATAGCGCCGCCGATCAGATGCTGCAAGCGGGCATGCATCACGATGGACTGCACTTCTTTGCCTTACCGCGCGACAGTCGCAGCTCGTCACAGGGCTTGCTGGCCATCAATCATGAATACACCGACGATGGCCTGCTACACAGCGATGGCTATGCCGGCTGGAGCGCGGAGAAGGTACGCAAATCGCAGGCCGCACATGGCGTGAGCGTGGTGGAGGTACGGCGCGATAGCGATCAATGGACGGTGGTGCGCCCCTCGCCGCTGGCGCGGCGCATCACGGCGTTGACGCCAATCACCCTCAGCGGACCGGCAGCGGGTAGCCAAGGCATGCAGACCGCGGCCGACCCCAGTGGGCGCGAAGTTCTTGGCACACTCAACAACTGCGCCAATGGCTATACCGCCTGGGGCAGCTATCTCACTTGCGAAGAAAACTGGGATACCTACTTCGCCAATTCCGGCAGCCTGAGCGCCGACCATCTTCGTAATGGCATCACCAAGGCAGGGCGCGGTTATCGCTGGCACGAATTCGATCAGCGCTTCGATGCCGGACTGCATCCGAACGAGCCCAACCGCTTTGGCTGGGTGGTCGAGATCGATCCCTACGACCCGCAATCCAAGCCGGTCAAACGCACTGCATTGGGTCGTTTCAGCCATGAAGGTGCCTTCAGCGTGGTCGGCCCGGATGGACGGATCACCGTCTACATGGGTGATGACCGGCAGTTTGAATACATCTACAAATTTGTCTCGCGCGATGCCTGGAATGCCAAGGAACCAACGGCCAAGGGCAATGCATCCTTACTCGATCACGGCACGCTGTATGTAGCGCGCTTTGATGCCGATGGCAGCGGGCAATGGTTACCGCTGGTGTTCGGCAACGGGCCACTGACGGCAGCAGCGGGCTTTGCCGATCAGGCCGATGTGCTGATCCGTACCCGCGCTGCTGCCGATGCGCTGAAGGCCACGCCCATGGACCGGCCGGAATGGATTGCGGTACATCCGCACACCCGGGAGGTGTATTGCACCCTCACCAATAACAGTCGCCGTGGCGCGGCGCCGATGGCTGGCGTGGATCAGGCCAACCCGCGCGCGCGCAACAGCTTTGGTCACATCATTCGCTGGCGCGAACAAGGCAACGACCCGGCATCAACGCGCTTTGCGTGGGATATCTTCGTGCTGGCCGGCGACCCGCAACATCCGGATGCGAACAAGCGCGGCAACATTCGTGGCGATGCCTTCGGCAGCCCGGACGGCCTGTGGTTCGACGACAGCGGTCTGCTGTGGATACAGACCGATGTCTCGACCAGCGTCTTGAACCAGGGCGACTACGCCCGTCTGGGCAATAACCAGATGCTGGCGGCGGATGTGCGCAGCGGTGAGATACGCCGCTTTCTAACCGGCCCCAAAGGCTGTGAGATCACTGGCGTGATCATGACGCCGGATCAACGCAACCTGTTCATCAACATCCAGCATCCGGGTGAAACCAGCAGCGAGCGCAATGATCCGGCCAAGCCCAAGGCGGTGAGCAGCTGGCCGCAGGGCGAGTCCGGTGGACGCCCGCGCTCGTCAACGGTGGTGATCCGACGCAAGGATGGCGGCGTGATCGGAAGCTGAGGGGCTGCGAACGCGCTGGCTCCGTTCTCCCAGCGTTTTCAGCGCTGTCAGTTCTTCGCCGTCGACACCCCGGCGGCCTTGATCACCGAGGCCCATTGCTCGCGCTCGGCATCCAGCATGCGCACAAAGTCGGCGCTGCCCAGGGCGATGGGATCGAAGCTCATCTCGCGCATGCGCGCCACGAAGGTGGGGTCTTGCGGCAAGGCCAGCAGTTCCTTTTCCCAGCGCGCCAGAATATCGCGCGGGGTGCGTGCCGGCGCGAACACGCCATACCAGTTCACCACGTTGAGGTTTTTCAGGCCGCTCTCGGCCAGGGTCGGCAATTGCGGAAACGCTTCCAGACGGGTCGACTCCAGCGTGGCCAGCGCACGCAGCTTGCCGGCGCGGATGTGTTCCTTCACTGCCTCGAACGACTGCACCATAAACTGCACATCACCGGCGATGAGGCCGATCACCGCCGGACCGCTGCCCTTGTACGGCACATGACTGAGCTGGATGCCGGCTTCGCGCGCGAACAGCTCGGTACTCAGATGAAAGGCATGGCCCTGACCGGGTGAGCCGTAGAAGATCTTGCCCGGCTGGCTGCGCGCCAGCGCGATAAACGATTTCAAATCAGCCGCCTTGATGGCCGTGGCATTGACCACGATCACGCCCGGATTGCGGCCGATCATGCCGATCACCGCGAAGTCACGCTTGAGGTCGTATTGCGGACGGGGCTCGAAGTGTTCGGCAATGGTGATCGGCGTCGGCGGTGCGAACAACAGGGTGTAGCCATCAGCCGCGGCACGCGCTACGGCCAGCGTGCCGATCTGGCCGGAGGCGCCGCTCATGTTCTCCAGATTGACCTGCTGCCCCAGACGCGGCCCGACCATCTGCGCCACCAGCCGGCCGACGATATCCACCCCGCCCCCCGGCGGAAACGGCGAGACCAGCTTGATCGGGCGCGACGGATAGCTCTGCGCATGGGCACTGCCCAGGCTGACCGACACCAGCCAGGCGAGCGCCATGGTCAGCACCATCACCAGTGCCAGAACAAGCGCCGCAGAAACTTTGTAAGTTGTTGTTTTAATTGGTTTTTCCATAATATTCTCGTTGGGTTATCGGTGCTTGATCAGGCCTTGAACTGCGGCCAGTCGCCATGCCCGGGACGCAGGCCGGCGTCCTCGGCCCGCACAAACCAGGAGCTGCCACCGGCCGGCACCACCTCCAGCTCCTTGGCCGGCCAGTGATCGGTGATGAAGTCCAGATCACACCCGGCCTCGACGATGCCGCCAGCCGGGCACCAGAAGTACCAGTAGACATTCGAGCCCAGCACATGCCGCCCCGGTCCGAGATGCGATTTCCAGCCCTGCTGCTCCATGTGCTGGCCGCAGAACATCACATCATCGATATTGCGCAGCTCGAACGCCACATGCTGAAAGCCGTAGTTGTCGCCGCGCGTCTGCAAAAACAGATTGTGATGATCGCCACTGGCGCCACAGCGCAGGAAGTGCCCGACGTTCTTCACCGACTCGGTGACATGAAAGCCCAGCCGCTCGACATAGAACTGCAGCATCTGCTGCGACTGGCGCGGCACCCAGTACACCAGATGCACCATGCGCTGCTGACGCACCCGGTAGGGCAGCGCGGCCTCGGCCCGGGCATCGATGCGACCGATGCGGCCGGGACCGTTATCGCGCACCGCCTCATGCGTGAGCGCATGGCGACGGGTGACCCGAAAGCCGATGGCATAGCCCAGATCGTCGCGGGTGTGCAGCGTGCCATCGGCATCGCGCGTCACTGGCCGATCGCGCCCGAGCTCGGCCTCGATGGCCTGCAGATCGTCGGCGTGATGCACGCCCCAGATCACCTCGCGCATGGTCGACGGTGGCGCCTGACCATAGCCCGGCGGCAGCGCCGGCAAGGCAGTGTCGCTGGCCGCGCGCAGACAGATGGTGCCGCCGTCGGCCAGTTGCAACACCGGCGCGCTATCCGTCGCGCCGTCCAGGAGGGAGAGACCCCAGTCCTCGAAAAAGCGTCGGCTGGCGGCCACATCCGCCACGCCATAGGTAAGGCTGTCGATACCGGAAATGCCCATGCCCTGTTCTCCTCCAGCGTTGATGCAAAACACGCAAGTCCGGCATGATGCCCGAATCGCGCCGGGATCATCACAACGCCGCTTAGTCACGAGGCCCCCAGCGCCAACCCTGCACCCCTGCCGGAGGAGATCGGCCATGCTTCTGCATCACTTCCTGCGTCGCTGCCCTTGTGTTGCGGCTTGTCTCGGTGTTTGTCTACTGATGGCGCTTGCCCTGTATGGCGGCAGCATCCATGCACAGAGCAGCGCGGTACAGCAAACCACGCAAAACTTCCCCAGCCGCGCGCTGCGCATCCTCGTGCCGTCCTCGGCTGGCGGCACCATCGACATCATCACTCGCGCAGTGGCGCACCCCATGGCCGAGCGCCTAGGACAAGTGATCGTCACCGAGAACCGCGCCGCCGCCACCACCATCCTGGCGGAAGAGGCCGTGGCACGGGCCGCACCCGACGGCTACACCCTGATGATGGCCGGCACCTCGCGCGCCACCAATCCGCATCTGCACAGCAAGCTGAATTACGACCCCATCACCGATCTGGCCTCGGTGGCGCAGGTGGCGATCTCGGGCAATGTGCTGGTGGTCAAT
>CAIPUP010000021.1 GCA_903868285.1 uncultured beta proteobacterium | reverse complement strand
GCCCACGGTGCTGTCCTCACGCACCGTTGCACCCACGCTGACATAGGCTGCGGCACCCGGCTCGGGCTGGGAATAGAACCGTCCGATCATGCTGGCAGTGATGGCAACCTCACCCGCTGCCAACGGCACATCGGCACTGGCCGGTGCAGATGCCGGTGCGGAGGGTGCCGCCGCAGCAACGGCGGCAGGCGCTGCAACGGGCGCTGGTGCGGGTGCGCCGCTTGGTGCGCCGCTTGGTGCGCCGCTTGGTGCGCCGCTTGGTGCGCTGCTCGGTGCGCCGACTTGCGCACCCTTGCCGATCGTCAGCTTGAGCGCGCCGAATTCCAGTTGCAGGTAATCAAAGGTGGAATGGTTAAGGGTATCGATGATGCGGCTGATCTGCCGCACTTCGTCTTCACTCAGCGGGACTTCGGCTTTGCTCATGTTGACTGACTCCGGTTCGGCAATTGGCATCGACGCTTGCCGTCGACAATTGCATTTGATTTGATTGAGGTTTTTGACTAGTTGCGCAAACGCGCACCATTGGTCGCCGTTTCCGGCACATCCATCTCGCGCCAGTCTGGCGCCACGATCAGGTTAGCTTCGGTCTTGGCCTGCACCGATGCCGGATCGTTGCCCGGCATCACCTCACGCAGCACCAGGCCTTGCGCCGTGACATCGATGATGGCCAGGTCGGTATAGATGCGCTTGACACACTGCCGTGCAGTCAGTGGTGCGGCACAGGTTTTGACGATCTTGGGCTTGCCCTTGTTGGTGACATGGCTCATCGCCACATAGATGTTGGGCGTGCCCACCGCCAGGTCCATGGCACCACCAACGCCGGGCACAGCTTCTCCCGGTACTTTCCAGTTGGCGAAATCGCCGTTCTCGGCCACTTCAATGGCGCCCAGAATGGCATGGCTCAAATGACCGCCACGCATCATGGCAAAGGAGATCGGCTGATCGAAAATCGCCGCGCCGGTGGACAGGGTGCAAAAACCCTTGCCGGCACTGATCAGGTCAAGATCGATCTCGTCGCGCTTGGGACGCGGACCGACACCGAGAATGCCGTTCTCGCTATGCAAAAAGATTTCCTGCGTGCGATCAAGATAGTTCGATACCAGCACCGGAATACCGACACCAAGATTGACGTAGTCGCCCTCATGCAGGTCGCGCGCTATACGCCAGGCAATACCATCACGGGTGAGCATCATGCCGCGCCTCCTTCCTTGGGCAATTCCAGCAAACGCGGGTGGCGCGCCACCTGCACCACGCGGTCGACAAACAGTCCAGGGGTATGCACCTGCTCGGGTGGAATGCCACCAGCCGGCACGATCTGCTCCACTTCGGCAATGACGGTTTTACCGGCGGTTGCCATCACCATGTTGAAGTTGCGCATGGTGCCGCGATACATCAGATTGCCCAGTCGATCGCCTTGATAGGCCTTGAGAAACACAAAATCCGCATGTATCGGCAGCTCGAACAGATACTCCCGGCCGTTGATGACACGCGATTCCTTGCCGGCAGCGAGTTCGGTTCCAGCACCGGTCGGGGTGTAGAAGCCACCCAGGCCCGCGCCCGCGGCACGGATGCGTTCCACCAGGGTGCCCTGCGGCACCAGTTCAAGTTCGATTTCGCCGCGCAGGTAGCGCTCGCGAAACTGCGTCGCCGAGGGCGCAGGAAAGGAAGCAACCACCTTGCTCACCTTGCCGTCACCAACCAGGGCGCCCAGGGCATAGTCGCCCGTTCCAGCACCATTGCTGATGATGGTGAGATTGCGGGCGCCGTGTTCGCGCAGCGCCTCGATCAATTGTGCCGGCATGCCCGCATTGCCAAAGCCGCCGAGCATGATGGACGATCCATCGGTGATCATCGCAACGGCCTGCCTGCAATCAGATACGGTCTTGTCTATCAAGCTTTGCTCCTGCCTTTTACACTTGCCCTGGTTTCAGCTCTGCCGATGGCAGTTCACTCGCAAGCTGTGCGACACTAGTCGGCACCCCTTGCAGGTGGCGCAGTTTGCCAGTTTTGGGGCAGCTAAATCCCCATGGCACATCACACACTGCGCAAAAATATTTGATGAGGAGATCAAACAACATGAACACAACGACATTCAGAGCCAAGTTACTGCGCCGGATTGGCACAACCGGCACACTGCTGCTGGGCACACTGGCGCTACAGCTTGGCGCGCAGACCTTCCCCAACAAACCGATCACCATCGTGCTGCCCTATGCGCCCGGCGGCACCATCGATATTCAGGGACGCCTGCTCGGTAACGGCCTGACGCAAAAGCTCGGTCAGCCGGTGATCGTTCGCAATATGCCGGGTGCGACGGGCGCGATCGCTACCGAATTCGTGGCACGTGCACCTGCCGATGGCTACACCTTGCTGTTTGCATCATCAGCCCAGACCACCAGCGTGCCGATGACGGAAAAGGTCAATTACAAACTGGAAGATCTGGCCCCGGTCAGTGCCTCCGGTCGCGGCACCATGGTGCTGGCCATCAATTCGCAAGTGCCCGCCAAGACGCTCAAGGAATTCATCGACTATGCCAAGGCCAACCCGGGCAAGCTGAACTATGGCTCACCCGGCTCGGGCTCGGTCGGGCATCTGGTGGCTGCGCTGTTCGTGGCGCGCGCCGGTATCGACATCGTGCATGTGCCCTACAAGGGTGGTGGACCAGCCATGGCCGACCTGCTGGGCGGGCAGATCCCGATGCTGTTTGGCAATTCCGGCGAGGTGATGAGCAATGCCAAGAACGACCGTATCCGCATCATCGCCGTGTCCACTGCACAGCGCATGAAACAACTGCCAAACACGCCAACCGTATCGGAACTGTTACCTGGCTTCGAAATGACCGCCTGGCAGGGCACCCTGGCGCCGGCACGTACGCCGCGCCCGGTGATTGATGTCATCGCCAATGCCATCATGGCGCTGTCCAAAGAAGCCAACACCATCGAGCGTCTGAACGAAATCGGTGTTGAGTCGACCACCACCACACCGGAACAGATGAGTGCCATCATTCGCGGCGAACAAGGTGTGTATGCCGAAGCGGTGAAAGCCGCTGGTCTGATGCGACCGCAGTAAGCACACCGCGGGTCAGCCATGCGCACAACATTTCTCTTTCTCGGCGTGTTGGTAGCGCTGATTGATTGCGGCACGGCATTTGCGCAGGTGGGTAGTGCCGGCACCAGCGGCTGGCCGGCACGACCAATACGCCTGGTGGTGCCGTTCGCGGCAGGGGGTGGCAACGACCTGCTGGCACGCATCATCAGCCAGGAGCTGCAAAAGAAGTGGGGCCAGCCAACGCTGGTGGAGAACCGTCCCGGTGCCGGCGGCAATATCGGCGCTGAATATGTCGCCAAAAGCAGCGCCGACGGTTACACCCTGCTGCTGGGCACCAACACCCTGGCCATGGCGCCGTTCATCAGCCGCAATATGGGCTTCGATGTGCAAAAGGATCTGGCAGCGGTTGCGATGCTGACCACCACACCGTTCATGCTGGTGGTGAACAACGCATTACCGGTGCGCACCGTTGGGGAGTTGATCAGCTACGCCCGCGCCAATCCCGGCAAGCTCTCCTATGCCACACCCGGTATCGGCACGCCACACCACTTAGGCGCGGAATTGTTCAAGAACATGAGCAAGACCTTCATGGTGCATATCGCCTATCGCGGCTCGGTGCCCGCCCTGACCGATGTCATGACCGGCCAGGTGCAGCTGATGTGGGCCACCATCAATGTCGCACTGCCCCAGGTGAATGCCGGCAAGCTGCGCGCGCTGGCACTGGCCGAACCACGTCGGCTCGAATCGCTCAAGGAATTGCCGACGGTCGCGGAATCGCTGCCCGGCTACGACGTCAGCGCCTGGTACGCGGTATTTGCGCCCGCAGCCACACCGACTGCCATCGTGCAGGTGCTGAGTACCGAGCTGCAACGCATCTACCGCGATCGCGAAGTGGTGCAGCGGCTGGCGCCCTTGGGCTACGAGCCGGCGGTCAGTGGCAGCAGCGAACTCGCAGCGGTTCTGGCCGCAGACCTCAAGAAGTGGGAGCGCCTGGTGCGCGAGGTTGGCATCCGCGCCGAATGATTGGCGGCATCAGCGGCATTTTCTGAACAGGTTCCTGAACATGTTCATTACGCGGTGATCACGGCACGGCCGGAGATAGAATCAGCGCCAGTCAGAAAGTTGCGTATCGCTGTGCAGTAACCGCGCAGTAACCGTCACCCACGAGGAGAAGTCGTATGGCCAGCAAGAAACCCGCATCCGCCGCGGCGCGTGCAAAAAAACCCGCCACCAAGAGCAACAAGAAAGTTGCCGTCAAGGTTGGTGCCAAGGCACCGATCAAGCCGATGCCGCCGCGCGAGATCAAACACATCACGCCGCCGGGCAAAGAGCCCTGGGGCACCAATGTGCTGGTGGAATTCGACAAGGGCATTGCCTGGATCACCTTTAATCGTCCGGAAAAGCGCAATGCCTTCAGTGCCGACCTCGGTCTGGAGATGATCGAAGTCATCAACGCCCTCGAAGGCGATGATCGCTGTGGCGTGCTGGTGTTCACCGGGGCCGGCGAAGCGTGGTCGGCCGGCATGGATCTGCGCGACTACTTCCGCGCCACCGACAATGCGCCCTATGCCTACAAGGCCAAGGTCTATCGTGCCAACTGGGACTGGCAGTGGCGTCGCCTGCTGCACTATCCCAAGCCCACCATCGCCATGGTCAATGGCTGGTGCTTTGGCGGTGCGTTCTCGCCGCTGGTGGCCTGCGATCTGGCCATCGCCGACGAAAAAGCGGTGTTCGGTCTGTCGGAAATCAACTGGGGCATCATCCCGGCCGGCGCTGTGTCCAAGGCCATCTCCACCGTGATGAGCGCGCGCGACACCATGTATTACGTCATGACTGGCGAAACCTTCACCGGCAAGCAAGCGGCCGAAATGCGCCTGGTGAACGAAGCCGTACCCAAATCCAAGCTGCGCGCACGCACGCGCGAACTGGCCATGCGCCTGCTGGAGAAAAATCCGGTGGTGTTGCGTGCCGCCAAGACGGCGCTGCGTCACTGCGCTGATATGCCCTGGGACATGGCAG
>CAIPUP010000020.1 GCA_903868285.1 uncultured beta proteobacterium | reverse complement strand
TGCAAACGCTCGCGCACCTGCGGCACATCCAGCACATGCGTGATGCGCAAACGCAAATCGCCCAGCGTCTCGCGCAGCACCACCTGGCCAATCGCGCCGCCGCCGATAAGAAGAACGTCGAGGGTAATGATGTCGCTCATGTGTTTCTTTCAAAAAATCAATTAAAACAATAACTTACGATACTTCTTCGGGTCAGTTCTTGCGCACCGGCGGGCCGGCGAAGACGGTCTGATAGGGGCCGATGGCGTTCATGTCCACCTCCAGGATCAGCGGTCCGCGCTGCGCTGCCGCCTCGGCCAGGCGCGCGCTGACATCTTCGATGCGATCCAGCCGCAGATAGCCCAGACCGAGTGCGCTGGCCAGTTGCGCGAAGTCCGGCGTATGCAGATCGGCATACACCCGACGACCGCCGTATTGTGCATCCTGGATGTTGCGAATCACGCCGTAGCCGCGATCATTCATCAACACGATCAGCAAATCGGCCTGTTCCTGCACCGCAGTGGCCAGTTCGCCGACGTTCACCATCAGCCCGCCATCACCACTCAGGCACAGCACCTTGCGTGGTTTCGCATCGGGCCGCAGCTGCTCGGCGATGGCGGCACCGATGCCCATCTGAAAGCCCTGACCGATGCCGCCGCCCAGCGCATGCACACCATCGCGCGGGCCGAACAATTGCAGCAGGCGATTGCCCCAGGTGCTGTTGGATACCGTCACATCACGCACCCACAGCGGCTGGCTGCCGGCGATCTGTTGCAGACCATCGACCAGCGGCGCATAGGGTGCCAGGCCCTTGCGCACCAGTGCTACCGCTGCGTCATGCGCCTGGCGCAGATCGGCAGCAAAGGTCGGGTCGATGACAAAGCCACCGGCGGCACGACGTTGCTCCAGCCGCTCGGCCAGGCCTTGCAGCGCCAGCGCAGCATCGCCGCAGACAAACTGGCTTGATGCGTAGTTACGCCCTTCCTGGGCCGGATCGGCGTCGATGCGATACAGCGGCTGTGGCAGCCGCAGCCGGTACTTGAAGGTTTCGTTCGAGCGCAGCTTGGAGCCCACCACCAGCATGGCGTCGCAGCTGGCATAGAAGGCCTCCACCGGGGCATGGATGTTGAATGCGCCCAGGCTGAGCGGATGATCTTCGCGCAGGATGCCGCGACCCTGGGTGCTGCTGACCACACCGATGCCCAGCGCCACCAGCCGCTGCACGGCGGCGCTGGCGCCGCGCGCACCACCACCCAGCCACAGCAGCGGACGACGCGCCCGGGCCAGGGCTGCGGCCAGCGCATCCAGTGCCGCCGCATCCGGCTGTGCGCCGGTCAAGGGCAGCGGCGACAGATCGTCGGGCAGGTCAACCAGCATCTCCTGCACGTCGATGGGTATTTCCAGTCCCACCGGTCCGGCCGGTGCGCTCATGGCATCGCGTACCGCAGCCCGCAGCACGCCCAGCGCGCTTTGGGCATCCCAGATGCGCCAGGCCGATTTGCACAGCGATTTCATCATCGACATCTGGTCGCGTGCTTCATGGATATAGGCCAGATTGCGATCGAGATAGGGCAGCTCGACCTGCCCGGTGATGTGCAATAGCGGCGTGCCGGCAGTCTGTGCCTCGACCATCGCGCCGCAGGTATTGCCGGCGGCGGTGCCGGTGCTGGTGATGACCACGCCCAGACCGCCGCTGACGCGGGCGTAAGCGTC
>CAIPUP010000019.1 GCA_903868285.1 uncultured beta proteobacterium | reverse complement strand
GGGTTGCGTCTTGTACAGCGCGAACAAGGACATCACGAAACCCGGCGTGCAAAAGCCACATTGCGAGCCATGGGCATCGATCATGGCCTGTTGTACGGGATGCGGTACCGGATGCAGTACCGGATGCGGCGCCGGATGCGGATCACCGCCCTGCAGTTGCAGATTTTCAATGGTAATCAATGCCTTGCCATCGATTGCCGGAAGGAATTGTATGCAGGCATTGATGGCGCGATAGCGCAGTGGCGCAACGCCCGCCGCCCGTTCGTCATCGTCGGCAGGTTCAGCCAGCACCACGGTGCAGGCACCGCAGTCGCCCTCGGCGCAACCCTCTTTGCTGCCGCAGCGGCCGAGGTCCTCACGCAGGTAATTCAGCACAGTACGGGTGGGCGCGACGGTCAGTGGCACTTCATGCAACTGGCCGTCCAGCAAAAAGCGGATCGGCCGCGCCGCCACCGCATGTTCAGCGCAATTCGTAGCTCGCTCTGTTTTGGTGCTGGGTGACATGGAATTCACTCCTGTTGGTGCATTGCGATGGCACTCATCATGATTTGCATGCTGGTCGCAAATGCCCGGGAATCATAGCGCTACGCCGCGCGGCTTAACCCGCGTCTAAGTCTTGTTTCGCAGCACCTGTGTGGCACGCCACTTGCTGACCGTCAAACCGCTTGTGACTCTGTACCATAGCGGGTTGTACAACCCGGTCTGGCGTGTAATAGACTTCGCCTCCCACGGCAATGCTTGTGACCCGCCACAGCAATCTTCCCTGCAGCTTTTGATCTCACTGGAGTTGACCCATGTCCCAATCAAACTCGCACACCTCACCGGCCGCCTGCCAGTCGCCCTCCCTCAAACGACGCCTGACAACGAGCGCCCTGCTCGGCCTATCAGTCTTGGGTCTGTCGCTTGCAAGCAGCCTGATGCCTGGCAACCAGGCCATGGCACAGACCGCTGCGCCGACCAAGATTCGTTTCGTGCTGGACTGGCGCTTCGAAGGTCCGTCCGGCCTGTTCCTGCTGCCCAAGGCCAAGAAGTACTTCGAAGCCGAAGGTCTGGATGTAACGATCGACTCAGGCACCGGCTCTGGTGCGGCCGTCACCCGCGTTGCATCGGGTGCCTATGAAATGGGCTTTGCTGATATCAGCGCCATGATCGAATTCCTGTCCAACAACCAGGCCAATCCGCAAGCGCGCATGCAGGCTGTGTTCATGCTGTACGACTACACACCGGCAGCGGTGATGGCACTGAAAAAATCCGGCATCACCAAGCCGGCCGATCTGGTCGGCAAGAAATTGGGGGCGCCAGTGTTTGACGCCGGACGCCGCGCCTTCCCGATCTTTGCCCGCGCCAACGGCATTGATGTTGCCAAGGTGAACTGGACCTCGATGGATCCGCCGTTGCGCGAAACCATGCTGGCACGCGGTGAAGTGGATGCCATCACAGGTTTTACCTTCACCTCGCAACTCAACCTGAACGCCCGCGGCGTGAAGGACGAGGACATGGTCATCCTTAAATACCCGGAGCATGGCACGAAGCTTTACGGCAACGTGGTCATCGCCAGCCAGAAATTCATCAATGAGAACCCCAAGGCAGTGGCCGGCTTCCTGCGCGCGCTGACCAAGGGCATTCGCGATGTTGTTGCCGATCCGGCCGGTTCGATCCGCTATGTCAAAGAGCGTGATCAGCTGATCAACGAGGCGCTGGAAATTCGTCGCATGAAGATGTGCATCGAGGATTCCATCGCCACACCGGACTTTCGTTCCAATGGCATCGGCGCAATCAACAAGCTGCGCTTCGAAGATACCGTTGCGCAGGTGGTCAGCGCGTTTGGCCTGAAGACCACGCCCAACGTCGACAACCTGTTCAACTCCAGCTTCCTGCCCTCGCGCAGCGAGCGACAGGTGTTCGCGAAGTAATAGCGCCGCACGGAAAAAGCCCCTGTGACAGGGGCTTTTTTTTGACTGTCTTTTTGATCAATCTTCAACGCGGATATCAGCGATATGTCCAATGCATTTGTCGACTTCGACCGGGTTTATCTGGCCTATGACGAGGAAGGCGGCTACGCCGTCGAGGACATCAGCCTGTCAGTGCGCGAGAAAGAATTCATCGCCATCGTCGGCCCCTCCGGTTGCGGCAAATCCACCTTCATGAAGCTGGCCTCCGGGCTACGCCCACCCAGCAAAGGCACAGTGCTGGCCGAGGGCCGCGAAATTGCCGGGCCGCTGAAGATCGTTGGCATGGCATTCCAGAACGCCACCCTGCTGCCCTGGCGAACCACGCTCGACAATGTGCTGCTGCCACTGGAGATCGTGCAGCCCTTTCGCGCCAACTTCAAACGCGATCTTGAGATGTACAAAGAGCGCGCTCGCGGCCTGCTAAAGACCGTTGGCCTGGACGGCTATGAAGACAAGTTCCCCTGGCAACTCTCTGGCGGCATGCAACAACGCGCCTCGATCTGCCGCGCCCTGGTGCATGAGCCGAAATTACTGCTGCTGGACGAGCCCTTCGGCGCACTGGATGCGTTCACCCGCGAGGAACTGTGGTGTGTGCTGCGCGATCTATGGGCGCAAAAGCAATTCACCGTGGTGTTGGTAACGCACGACCTGCGCGAAGCCACCTTCCTTGCCGATACGGTATATGTCATGAGCAAGCGCCCGGGACGGATTCTGGTGCGCAAGGAAGTCGATCTGCCGCGGCCACGCGATCTGGAAGTGACCTATACCGATCAGTTCACCAGCATTGTGCATGAGTTGCGCGAACACATCGGTCGCATACGCAAGATCTGAATTCGTTCAACGCAGATCGCCGCTGCAGCAACGCCCTCCACTTCACACGAACGAGAACACATCATGGCCAAAAAACGCCCCCTAGACACCTGGGCACCCTGGGTAGCCCTGACTGGCATCATCATCATCTGGCAACTGATCTGCACCGGCTTCGATGTCTCGGAGTTCATCTTCCCTGGCCCCTGGGCCATCGTGCTGTCGATGATCGAATTCTGGGGGCCGATACAGGGTCATGCGCTGCAAACACTCTGGACGACGACAGCAGGCTTTCTGGTCGGCATCGTGGTCGGTGTACTGATGGGCTTTCTGATCGGCTCGTCGCGCTTCATGTACAACGCGCTCTACCCGCTGATGGTGGGCTTCAATTCCATTCCCAAGGCGGCCTTCGTGCCTATCCTGGTGGTGTGGTTTGGCATAGGCACGGTACCGGCAATACTGACCGCGTTTTTGATCTGCTTTTTCCCGATTGTGGTGAACGTTGCCACAGGTCTGGCGACGCTCGAGCCTGAGCTGGAAGATGTATTGCGCGCACTGGGCGCGAGCCGCTTTGATGTGCTGATCAAAGTCGGCCTGCCGCGCTCGCTACCGTACTTTTTCGCTTCACTGAAGGTTGCCATCACGCTGGCATTTGTCGGCGCGGTGGTATCGGAAACCGTCGCGGCCAACGAGGGCATCGGCTATCTGATGATGTCGGCCGGATCGCAGATGCGCATGCCGCTGGTGTTTGCCGGCCTGATCGTGATCAGCGTCATGGCCATTGTGATGTACGAACTGTTCGCGGTGCTGGAAAAGCGCATGACCGGCTGGGCCACGCGCGGCATGGACATGCAGCCATGATCGACCTCACGCTTGCTCTGGCCGAACGCGCTGCGCGTGCCGCACAGGCCCAGGCGGCAACGCTGGGTATCACCATTACCGTCTCGGTCGTCGACGAATCCGGCCGTCTGGTGCTGTGCATGAAGGGCGATGGCACCGGTTTTCTGACCACCGAGACTTCGCGCGCCAAAGCAGTCGCGGCGGCAGCGTTTCGGACCTCCACACTGAAACTGGCCGGCCTGCAGGCCGCCAACCCGTTCTGGGCTGCTGTGCCAGCCGTCAGTCATGGCGAAGCGCTGCCTACGGGTGGTGCCGCGCCCATCATGCAGGGCGGCAAGCTGCTGGGTGGCATCGGCTGCGGTGGCGGCAGCCCGGAGCAGGATCAGGTTTGTGCCGATGCAGGAGCTGCGGCGCTGGCCTGAGTGATGCAATGCTTCGGGGCCATTCGGGGCTACTCAGCCCTCGGCAATGACGCGATGATATTTTTTCTTGCCGGCGCGCAGCATCAGGGCGCCGTCCGCGTCCAGCATCGTTGCCGTCAACAGCAGGTTCGGATCGCTGATCACCGCATCGTTGAGATAGGCACCACCCTGCACAACCAGTCGTCTTGCCGCCGACTTGGAGTCGGCCAGTCCGGTTTGCACTAGCAAGTCCAGTAGCGGTACTCCCGTCTGAAAACGATCGCGTGGCAGGCTGGAATGCGGCAGGGCGCTCAGGTCGCCCGCCCCGCCAAAGGCCGCCTGGGCCGCTGCCATGGCCTGCTCAGCCGCCTCCCGACCATGCGCCAGTGCGGTCACCTCGAACGCCAGCCGCTGCTTGGAGGCATTGAGCTGCGCACCCTCGTGCGCCGCCAGCGCCCGCACCTCATCCATGGGCAGGAAGGTGAAGTAAGCCAGGAACCGCGCGACATCACGGTCGTCGGTGTTGACCCAGTACTGGAAAAACTCATAGGGACTGGTCTTGGCCGCATCCAGCCAGATCGCACCGGCCGCGGTCTTGCCCATTTTTTCGCCGCGCGCGGTGGCCAGTAGCGGGAAGGTCAGACACCAGGCCGGGCGGCCGTGCTTGCGCCGGATGAGGTCCGTGCCGGCCAGCATATTGCTCCACTGGTCATCGCCACCCATTTGCAGCAGGCAAGCCTGCTTTTCAAAAAGATGAAGAAAATCAAAAGCTTGTAGTAACTGATAGTTGAACTCGATGAACGACAACCCTTCTTCGCGTTCAAGTCGGACGCGATAGGCGTCGGCCCGTACCATCTCATTGACGCGAAAGTAGCGCCCGATGTCGCGCAGGAAGGCGATGTAGTTCAAGGACAGCAGCCAATCGGCATTGTTGAGAAAGCGTCCGCCACCCAGGCTGGGCGTCGTCGCAGGCTGCGTCGGGTCCGGCGCCTCCAGACGCAGGTAGCGCTGCAATTGTCCGAGGATGCCGACGCCGTTGACGCGTATCTCCTGCTCGGAGAGCAACTCGCGCATCTCGGTCTTGCCAGAAGGGTCGCCAACCATGGTGGTACCGCCGCCGATCAGGGCGATGGGGTTATGACCGGCGCGCTGCATATGCGCCATGGCCATGATGGGCATCAGGCTGCCGCAATGCAGACTGTCGCGAGTCGGATCAAAGCCGACGTAATAATGGATCGGCCCCTCAGCCAGGCGCGCGCGCAAGCCCTCAAGGTCGTTGCACTGCTGCACGAAACCGCGTTCCTGCAATACCGAAAAAGCGTCTTGAATCATGATGTTCCGAGTTGAATACGGCTCGCTACCCAGCCATGGGCTTCAGGGGCTTGGCGCCAGCGTGGTTCGGTGGGACGAAAACCGTGCTAACCGACACCTCAAGAACTTGCCGTGCCAGCACGCAATAGTTTGATAAGATTGAGAATTCTGGCTTCGCTGCCACTTGTCTGCCAGCGTGATCCGGCGCCATTGCGGTCTCCATGGCATCCGATCCCTTCACCAGACTTCTACACACTGCCCCGAAAGCACCTTGCTGACGATGTCGTTACTGCAAGACATTTTAGCGCGAGCCTCGCGCCCCACCAAACAAAACTGGCTGACCGCCTCGGCGGTGCTCGGTCTGTTTGGCATGGTGGCAGCCTTTGGCACGGTGCCCATCGACGATGTCGCGACGCCGCTGCCGCCGGCGCGCGAAGTCGTCCAAACATTGTCGCTGCCCAAACTGCAGGTCGAGGCGGCGCAAATCGACGGGCCATTCTGGCAGGAAGAACGCTTCCAGCGTGGCGATACCGTAGCCGATCTGCTCGAGCGCCTGGGCGTGGACGACAGTGACGCCCAGCGAGTACTGAGCGGCACGCGCGACAAGCAGCCGTTTCGCAGTTTGCGCCCTGGCATTTCGGTTCAGGCCCAGGTGGACGGACAGGGATCTCTGCAAGCGCTGTGGTTTCTGAACCCGCAAGAACAGATGATCAGGATCGAGCGTCGGGCCAACACCGGCGCCGAGCAATTCTCAGTGGCGCAGGAAGCCACTCAGCTCGGACGTGACATCGTCACCAAATCCGGCGAGATCCGCAGCTCGCTGTTTGCCGCCACCGATGCGGTGGGATTGCCAGATCATGTCGCGATGCAAATCGCCGAGATTTTTTCTGGCGATATCGACTTTCATCGCGACCTGCGCAAGGGCGATCGCTTCAGCGTGGTGTTCGAGCAGTTTCATCAAGCCGGTCGGTTTGTTCGTACCGGGCGAGTGCTAGCGGTCGAGTTCATC
>CAIPUP010000018.1 GCA_903868285.1 uncultured beta proteobacterium | reverse complement strand
CCTTGGGCAGCCGCTTCCGCTTTCTGGTGGAGCCAGGCGAAGAGTGCAAGGTGCCGCGGGCGCCTAGCCCGGCCATGTATCTGTCGGCTGGCATCGCCTTCTGTTATCTCACCCAGATGGGACGTTATGCCCACATCGTCCGCAAACCCCTCACCGATTATCGGCTGGTGCAGGACAGCGCCTTTGGCCTGCCGGGCGCATCGAGCGGCAGTGGCCGCGCATGCAGCACTGACGCGCTGCTTACCGAAGTATTCATCCAGAGCGCTGCCGACGACGAGTTTGCGAAGTCGGTGGTGTCGATGAGTGAGCAGACCTGTTTTCTGCATGCGGCCTGCCGGGAAGTAGTGCCGGTGCGTATAAAGGGACTGCGCAGCAATGTGCAAAGCCCCTGATCAATCTTGACCAATCCCCGGCCTTCTGGCGTGATTGGCCTGTTCGCCGCTGCAACGGTGTTGGTTCCGCTATTCAACAGGAGTTATTCCATGCCCCGCCTTCTCCCGCTCGCACTGATCATCGCGGCCGCTGCTGCCACGCCTGCGCTGCTGGCCCAGGACCGCAGCGCCCCCAGCGCGCAGCCGCTTGTCGACAGCATTCCGGCCGCGCGTGACATTGCCTATGTTGGCACGCTGCAGCTCGATGTGGACGCCAGCGACATTACGCAGCGCATCTGGCATGTAAAGCAGACGATTCCTGTGAGTGGTGTAGAGACACTGACGCTGCTGTATCCGGAATGGTTGCCGGGCAAACACGCGCCGCGTGGCCAGATTGAAAAGGTGGCTGGCTTGCGCGCCAGCGCCAATGGGCAGCCCGTGAACTGGCAGCGGCGCTCACTCGATATGTTTGCCATCGATGTGGCGGTGCCCAGTGGTGCGCGCGAGATCGTGTTGGAGTTCGACTACATCAACCCCACAGCCGAGAACCAGGGCCGCATCGTAGTCACCGATAAAATGCTGAACCTGGAGTTCGAGACCGTGTCGTTCTACCCGGCTGGTTACTACGTGCGGCAGATTCCGATTGAAGCCCGCGTCACCTATCCGGCTGGCTGGCAGGCGTTCTCGGCACTACGCGGCGATGTGGACGATGCAGTGGTGAACTACGAAAAAACCGATTACGAAACGCTGGTCGATTCGCCGGTGTTCGCCGGCAAATACAGCGCCACGGCTGATCTCGGCAACGGGGTAACCCTCGACATCGTGGCCGACGATCCGAAGGAGCTGGTCTTCACCGACGAACAGATCGCCATCCACAGCAAGCTGGTCAGTGAATCGGTAACGCTGTTCGATTCCCGCCATTACGATCATTACGATTTCCTGCTGGCGATCACCACTGAGCTCGGTGGCATCGGGCTTGAGCATCATCGTTCCTCGGAAAACAGCGTGGAGCCCGGTTACTTCACCAAGTGGAACGATGGCCCCGGCGACCGCAACCTGCTGCCGCACGAACTGACGCACAGCTGGAATGGCAAGTTCCGCCGGCCGGATTTGTTGTGGACGCCCGACTACCGCACGCCGATGCAGGATGACCTGCTGTGGGTATATGAAGGCCAGACGCAGTTCTGGGGCTACGTGCTGTCGGCTCGTTCAGGCATCTTCAGCAAAGAACAGACACTCGATGCATTTGCGTCCATTGCGGCGCGGCTCGATCTGGCACGCGGCCGTGAATGGCGGCCATTGGTGGATACCACCCACGATCCGATCATTGCCGCGCGTCGGCCAAAAGCCTGGAGCAGCTGGCAGCGTTCGGAGGATTACTACAACGAAGGTTTGCTGCTGTGGCTCGAAGCCGACGGCATCATCCGCCGCGAGAGCGATGGCGCGCGCGGGCTGGATGATTTCGCCTCGGCCTTCTTCGGTGTGCGTGATGGTGACTGGGGCCAGCTGGTGTACTCGCGCCAGGATGTGATCGACACGCTGAACAGCGTG
>CAIPUP010000017.1 GCA_903868285.1 uncultured beta proteobacterium | reverse complement strand
TCGCCTGCGTCAGAACGTCGCCAGCTATCTCATTCACGACCTGGCGTGTGATTGGCGCGCCGGTGCGGCCTGGTTCGAAGCGCAGTTGATCGACTTCGACGTCACCAGCAATCAGGGCAACTGGCTTTACCTGAGCGGCGGTGGCACCGACCCGCGCGGTTCACGCCGCTTCGATCCGCAGCGCCAGGCGCAGCTGTATGACCCCGATGGCGCGTATCGTGCGCGCTGGAGTCAGTTTGCGACGGAGGACGATCAGCGATGAACAGACCGAGGTTGCTTGGGCTAACGCAGCCAGCGATGTGCCGGCAGTGGCATTGCAACAGGCGCGCCATGCTGCGTTTGCTGTGGATGTTGGCAGCGATGTTTGCTGGCGGCCAAGTGCAGGCACAGACCGGCGCGATAACAGCGCCCCTGCAAGCCATCGCCACCCTGGACGTGCCGCGCTATCTCGGACGCTGGTACGAGATCGCCAAATTTCCGAATCGTTTTCAACAGAATTGCGTCGCTGACACCTCAGCCGATTACAGCCTGTTGCCCGATGGCAGTCTGCAGGTCTTGAACCAATGTCGGCGCAGCAATGGCGAGATGCAGCAGGCGGTGGGTGCGGCACGTCAGCGCGGCGGTGATAACTCGGCGCGGCTGCAGGTGCGCTTTGCGCCAGCCTGGTTGTCCTTGCTGCCCTTTGTCTGGGGCGATTACTGGGTGATCGACCTCGATGCCGACTATCAGCTGGTGGCGGTGAGTGAACCCAAGCGTGAGTACCTGTGGATTCTGTCGCGCAGCCAGAATGTCGATCCGGCACGCTATGCTGCATTGCTGGATCGCTTGCGCGGCATGGGTTTTTCACTCGAGCGACTGCAACTCACCCGGCATGGATCTGCATCGTGATCAAATTATTTGCAATGGAAGGTGTCATGAAAGTATTGATGTTTTTGGCAGTTGGCTTGCTAGGCGCGTTTGTCGCGCAGGCACAGCCGAGTGCATCCAATGCGGGTGCGGCGACGGGTTATCCAGATAAGCCCGTTCGGCTTGTGATCGGTTTCCCGGCCGGCAGCGCCACCGATATCGCCTCACGCATCCTGGCCAACAAGATGGGCGAGTTCCTTGGTCAGAGCGTGCTGGTGGAAAACCGACCCGGTGCCAGCACCAGCATTGCCGCAGTGCAGGTGGCCAAGGCGGCGCCCGACGGCTACACGCTGTTCATGGCCGGCAACTCCAATGCCGTCACGCCCAGTCTGCAAAAGAATGTGCCGTTCGATTTCTTTCGTGATTTCGCGCCAGTGGCGCTCGGTGTGGGCGTGCCCAACATTCTGGTGGTGAATGCATCGCTCGGTGTCAGCGACGTGCCGCAACTGGTGGATATGGTGAAAAAGAATCCCGGCAAGGTGTTCTTTGCCTCCAGTGGCAACGGCACCATGTCGCACCTGGCCGGTGAGCTGTTCGGCCACACCATCGGCTCGCGCATGACGCATGTGCCCTACAAGGGCAGCAATCAGGCGCTGACCGATGTGCTGGGTGGCAGTGTGCCGGTGATGTTTGCGCCAGCCGCGACAGTGCTGCCCTATGTCAAGGACGGCAAGCTGCGGGCGCTAGCGAGCACCGGTGCCGAGCGCTCGCGCCTGGTGCCCGATCTGCCCACCATCGCCGAGCGTGGCCTGCCCGACTACGACACCCGCATCTGGTTCGGCATCGTCGCGCCAGCGCGCACGCCCGAGGCAGTGATACGCAAGCTGGCCGATGCGCTGCGTCGCACCCAGGACAGCAATGATGTGCGCGAGTTGCTGACGCAACAAGGCATGGAGCCTTTTCGCGGCGATGCCCGCGCCTTCGCCGAGCACATGCAAAAAGAGATGACGCGCTGGTCGACGCTGATCAAGAGTCGCGGTATCACGGCTGAATAGCGCGCGGCCGAATAGCGTCGCGGTCGAATAGCTTCGCGGTCGAATAGCGTTGCGGTCGAATAGCGCGCGCCTGCCGGGCGCGTGCAAGCGGCGTCTGCGGCACGCCCCAGCTACTACAAAACTTCATAAGTTATTGATTTAAAAGGAATTTTTATGCAATCTCTACGTGCATTGATCAGCGGCAACGAACTGGTCGTGGCACCGCTGGTGCTCAATCCCATCATGGCGCGACTGGCGCGTGACTGCGGTTTCAAGGCCGGCTATATCAGCGGCGGCTCACTCGGCTGGCAGCAGTGCGTGACCGAAGCCAATATCACCTTGCCGGAGATGGCGCAGGTGGCGCTGGACATGCGCGCGGCCTGCGACTT
>CAIPUP010000016.1 GCA_903868285.1 uncultured beta proteobacterium | reverse complement strand
TCGTCCGTCAGCACTTCCTCGCTGCGCCAGGTCGGCACCCAGTACTCGCAGTTGGGGGCGTACAGGGCGAGCCACTCATCCCAGCGTTGTTCATCCAGAAACACCGCTTCGCGGGTGAGTACGTCCTGGCCGGAGGCCAGCAGGCTGCGTGGATCTGCCATCGGTGAAACCTTTCTTTGCTTGTTGCTGTGGTTGTGAAACGTTTGAAATCTGAAAACCCGATCAAACCTTGCCGTCGCGCTCGGCACCAGCCTGCATCAGCCGCGCCCATTCGCGATACACCGGAATGAATGCAGTCTCGGTCTGGGTGTCGAACAGGCCCTGCATGCAGGCCTCGGGTTGCAGCCCGAGTGCCTGCGCCGCCTCATCCGCGCCCGGGCGCAGATCGCTGATGCCGCGGGTATGCCCCTGCAGCCAGCCCATGCCGTGCTCGCGGCTGTCGCCAGCCAGGCCGCGCTGCATGTCTTCATACAGCACGGTGTCATCCGGCGTGGCCATGCCGCTGACATTGAAAAAATCCTCGAACTGCCGCAAGCGCCAGGCACGCTGCGCCGCCGGCTCGCCCACCGGCGCCAGACACCAATAGCGCAGCTCGGTGCGATCGACTGCCAGCGCGCGCCAGCTGCGCACCAATAACGACGTGGAATCAGCGATCTGCATATTGGGGAAGACGGTGAGATTGCGCAGCTTGAGCATCCAGTCGGCGCGTGTATCGCCAACCCGTGCGCGGATGGCCTCGATGGCCGGATAGATCGGACGCTTTTCCACTTCGGCCTGGTTCAGCCAGATGGCGCTGTGACCATTCTTGAACAGGAAGGCACCGCCTTGCTGCGACAGACGCTTTTGCCAGTCGAACTGGCGCGCTGCCTGATTGCCCTCGCCATCGCGGCGCCGGCCCATGACATCCATGAAACCGGCATGGGTCGAGGTCAGGTGATAGGGGTCGATGCCGTTGTCCATCTGCATCTTCCAGTTGCCGTGATAGATGAGGCTGATGCGACCGGGCACGAACTCCATGCCGTGCTCGCCCTGGTCGAGGGCCAGATCCATCACCGGGCGCAAACCGCCCAGGTGTTCTTCCAGCGGCTGCACCTCGGCACTCAGGCTGCCAAATACCAGGCCCTTGTAACTGGCCAGCTGCGCCAGCGGCAGCAGATCATGGTTGTCGCTGGCGAACGCCGCCGGATAGCCACCGGCCTTGGCGTCCTTGATATCCACGTTGCGGCCACTGCTGTCATAGCCCCAGCCGTGATAAGCACAGACGTGATAACGCTTGTTGCCACTGTCCATGCGGGTGAGCTGGGCGCCCTTGTGGCGGCAGGCATTGAGAAAGCCACGCAGCTGACCCTTGGCGTCACGCGTCACCAGCACCGGCTGCCGGCCGATATGGGTGGCGATGTAGTCATGCGCCTTGGGCAGCTGCGATTCATGGCACAGAAAAGCCCAGCTGCGCTCGAAGATGTAGCGTTGCTCCAGTTCAAACAGGGCCGGATCGGCATACACATCGCGATGCACCCGGAAGATCTGCTGCGCCGGGCGATCGTCCACATAACGACTGCTATCCCACTGCCGCCTGGTCATGCCCGGCTCCGTCATTTCAATTAAGTACGTCCGGCTGCTCCGCCAGCACCTTGTCGACCAGCGGCTGCAGGCCATACCAGCCGGCGCGATGCGAGCCGATCTGGCTGGCGGTGAGCGCAGCAGTTTCATGGTCCAGCACATGCGGCTTGCCGGCGGCACGCGCCAGCAAGGTCTGTTCGCAGGCGCGCTCCATGCGGATGAACCAGGCCACAGCTTCCTCGACCGAATGTCCGACCGTGATGTGGCCATGGTTGCGCATCAACGCCGCCTTGCCCTGGCCCACCGCCTTGGCAATGAGATCGCCCTCCTCCAGCACCGCCGCCACGCCGCCATAGCCGTCATACAGGCCATGGCCGCCATAGAAGCTGCAGCACTCCTGCGAGATCGGTTCCAGCAAACAGTTCAGCGAGGAGAAGCTCACGCCGTAGGTGGAATGGGCATGCGCTGCGGCCACCACATCCGGACGGGCACGATGCACCCGCGAGTGAATGGCATAGGCGGCGCAATTGATGTCGTGGCGCCCTTGCACCACATTGCCGTCGTGGTCGACCAGCACCAGGTCCGAAACCTTGATGCGACTGAAATGCACACCAAGCGGATTGACCCAGAAATGATCTTTCAGCACCGGATCACGACAGGTGATGTGTCCGGCGATGCCGAAGTCAAAGCCATGCATGGAGAAAATGCGATAGCCCACCGCCAGGCGCTGCTTGCGATGCAGTCGCTCTTCATAGGGATTGTCGAACACCGGTGGCTCGGGCCACTTCAGGCCATCGGCCTGCGGCGTGAGTGACAGCTTTCCGGTTACCGAAGTGGTTGCAGCGGCGGCGGCTGCGTTCGTTGCTGCGTTCGTTGCTGCGCCGGTGACCGGCGCCGCGTTTTCCATCTTGCCCATGTTGTACTGCTCCCCCCGACAAAAAGAGCGTGCAGTCTACCTGCTGACAGGCGCTACGCCGCCACCGGGCAGCAGCGAGGCGGCGATGGCCGCGCCCGGCGCAGGGCGGAATTGCGCCCGTGGCCGGATCATGAATCCGGCCATGCGCTGCTCCAGCACATGCGCTACCCAACCAGCACTGCGTGCCAGCGCCAGCACACCCCCGGCACTGTGATCGGGTGCACCCAGGGCGCGCATCAAAATCACCAGCGCCGCTTCCAGCCCGGGATACAGATTGAATTCGCTTTGCATGCGGTCAATCGCCATCAGCAGGCTGCGCTCGGGCGCGAACTCGCGTGCCAGCGCAATGAGGTGACGCGCGCGCGGATCGCCCTGCGGATACAGCACATGATTGAAGCCCGGCAGCATGCGTGCCGCATCCAGGCGTCGGCGCACCCGCAACAGCACTGCAGCCGCATCGAGCGGCTGCTCCAGCAGCGATTCCACCTTGTCGCAGGCACGACCGATGAGCGAGCCGTAATGTACGTTCAGCGCTGCGACGATGCAGGCATGCAGATCGGCCCGACCCGAGGCGGCAATGCGCGCAGCAAAGGTGGCCGGGCTGAGCTCATGATCGGCCGCCAGCACCAGTGCCGCATTCAGTGCCTGCGCATGCTCGGGTGTGGCGTCCACGCCGAGATTGCGCGCCAGCGCCAGGGCCAGGGGCTCGCCGGGCTGCGGCGCGACAAAGCACCCGGCTGGCCCGAGGTAGCCAAACACCCCGGCTAGGGCATGCATCAGGCGACGTGCCGACACCACCGGCGTGCCGCCGGCATGAATGCGCTCGGAGAAACTGCCCTCGGCCACCGACAGCGCCAGTGTGGCCTGCGCCTGCAGCTGCAACACATGCGGGCGCGGATGCAGCCGTGTCAGTGCCTGCAGCAAATCGGCCAAACCATCGGGCACCGGTTCGGCATCCCAGGCAATGAGCTCATCCGACCAGTCGCCGGTCCAAAGATATTCCGCCACGGTTTCAAACGGTACACCGGCGCGCGCCAGGTCGAGCGCGAGGCGACTGCGATAGCGCGGCCCCTCGGGCGTGATGTCGGTGATGGCGCTGGGAAACACCGGCTGACCCCAGTGCATGGCCGAGGCCGCCGCCGGACCATGACCAGCGCGCGCCAGACTGCGCGCACGCATCTTGTCGACATCGTCGCGCGAATACACGCTGCCGCGACGCGGCGTCGGGCCTGCGGCCTGGGCTGGCAGGCTGCGGATATAGCCGCGACTGACATAGGCATAAAGGGTTTGCGGCTTGACCTGCAGCCGGCGCAAGGCCTCTTCACGCGTCAGGTAATCCGGATGCGTGGATGCGTTGCTGCGATTCATGGCACGCAGCTCATGGCACGCAGCTCATGGCAAGCCAGCTCATAGTAACGAGCTCATGGCAAACACTTAACCGGTAACATTCTCATCGTTCGATTCTAGCAACCCCGCTACACCTCACCGGAGAACCCCCATGCACACTGCCAAACCTATCCGTTCCGAGATGGGCTGGAGCACCCCCGATCGCATCACCGTGCGTGGCCACGATCTGGTGAACGAACTGATCGGCAAGATTTCGCTGGGCGATATGGCCTGGCTGGAGATCACCGGCAAGATGCCCGATGCGGCACAGTCGCTGCTGTTCAACGCCATCATGGTGACCCTGGTGGAACACGGCATGACCCCCAGCGCCATCGCCACCCGCATGACCTATCTGGGCGCCCCCGAAGCGATGAACGCCGCCGTGGCCGCCGGCTTGTGCGGCATGGGTTCGGTGTTTGTCGGCACCGCCGAAGGCGCGGCGCGCATCCTGCAACAACACCGGGGCAGCGGCGACATCAAGGCCATGGCGCAGGCCATCGTGGCCGATCACCGCACACGCAAAGCCGCCATTCCGGGCATCGGTCATCCGATCCACAAGCCGATCGACCCGCGCACCCCACGACTGTTCCAGCTGGCCAAGGAACAGGGTTACTACGGCACTGCCTGCGAACTGATGCTGGCCATCGCCGCCGAAGCCGAACACAGCACGGGCAAGTCGCTACCGGTGAACGCCACCGGCGCGATCGCCGCCATCGCCACCGAACTCGGTCTGGACTGGCGCATGTGTCGCGGCATCGCGGTGATGGGTCGCGCCATCGGCCTGGTGGGACACATCGCCGAGGAAATCCGCAACCCGGTGGCAACGGAAATCTGGCAGCGGCTGGATGATGAAGTGGGGCAGGCGCATTTGAACGCGGCGTCGTAACAACGGCGCAGTAACCAGCGCAATTGGCATACAAAGGTCAAGAAAGCATGATATCTTTAAGATATCTTGATACGTCGCTTGGCAAACTGCCTTTCAGGACAAGACGCTAAAGGCACAGCATGAAAACTTCCACACAACTACCCTCACGTAACGATCGCGGCACTGCTCGCAGGGCAAGCAGCAACAAAGTGCAGCCGCGCAGCGAGCAGATTGCCTTTCGCTATCGCGCGCAGGCCAGTGCCAGTGGTGTCACACGCGAAACCACCCGCCGCTTGGCAGCGGTGCTGGGGGTGGATGAAACGCAGGTGATACATCTGGCGCTGCAGCAACTCGCCAGCCGTGTATTACCGCAATACCAGACTGATGATGGCGCGCTGAGTTCAGCGCAGCACCGGGCGCTGAAAAACACAGCGCCCAAACCGGTTGGCATTGGCAAAGTCCGCAGCCGATTGTTTGAATAAACAGCGCGAATAAACAGACAGCCCAGACTAGCCATGTACTGGTGGCCAGAGCCCACAGCAGGCGATATCGTTTGGTGCCATTTCCCAGCGACGCTGGCAGAACCTGCAGCCGGTTCGCGAACTCCACCGAAACCGGGGCAGAAATCCTGGCCGCGACCCAAGCCTCGCCCTGGCCTGGTTTTGTTGACCAAGGAAGATGACCTGGGACATCTGTTTCTCAGTGTGGCTTATGGCACCAGTCAAAAGACCACGCGCTTGTTCCGCGGCGAATTTCTGCTGTCAAAGTTCCAGCATCCCGCTGCCTATGCAGCGGCCGGGCTTAGCTATGACACCAAATTCGATCTGGGCAAAGCACTGCTGCTGCCCTTCAACGATGACTATTTCGCCGTCCCGCCACATGCGCCCCATGGGCAAATTCCCAAGCTGGGAACCTTGCATCCGAGCATGGTGCGCATCGCTGCAGCGGCCTATGCCGCAGTACGCGGCTAGCTGGCAAGGCTACCGCTTCATCCTGAGACGCTACGGCCCAACCCGTCGCGCCACAAACTTGCCCTGCGCGCCACTGGCATCGCGATACTCGCCCTCGAAACGATCGCCGTTGAGTTGGCCCTTGAAGTCAGTCCAGTGGGTGGCGCTGTCCATGACACTCAGGCTGAGCTGATCACCACGCAACTCGCTCGAAAACAATTGTGCCGGCTGGACATTGATGCGCACCTCGCCCTGCAGTTGTTGAAAGCGCTGGCGCAGTTGGAATTCAAAGCGCCGAGCCACGAGCTCAGATTGCGCCGGCAGCTCGATCTGCCAGCGTCCGGCGGCAGCGGCCGGCACGATCCATAGCCAGCCGTAGGCGTCATCGCTGGCGTCGCCGTGATCGGGCTTCCAGTCACCAAAGCCGAAGTTGTGCGACACCACCCGCGTGCCCGGTTTCATGGCCAGGATCAGCGGTCGCAGACGCAGATTGACCGAGGGCGGCAGATACAGCGCCACGACTGTGGCCTGGGAAAAATCGGTGGCGAAAATATCCCCTTGCACAAAGCGCACCCGCTCGCCCAGGCCGAGGCGCTCGGCCTCGCGACGTGAATAGGCCACCAACTCGGGAATCAGTTCAATGCCCAGCGCGCGTGCGCCAAAGCGTTGCGCCGCCAGTAACGGAATGCGGCCATCGCCCGAGCCCAGATCAACCAGCAGATCGTTCGGGCCAACCCGTGCCATGACCAGCATGCGTTCGACCAGCGTTGCCGGCGTGGGGATGTAACCGGAGTCCTTGCTGGCGGTGCCATACAGCGGCTTGAGTTCGCTCGGTACGTCCTGCAGGGTTTGCGCCATGACGGCGCTGCCAGTCAAGGCAAGCATCACCGTGAGTGTCGCACCAGCCCTTTTCGCAGCCCGAAAAAATGATGTAAGTGTTTGATTTAAAAGCATTTTTGCAGTGCGGGCTTGTTTTATCGCGCTGGATTTACTGCCGACGGGCGCTCCAGGGAATGCCCCCGGCTTCGCCCTGGATGCTGTTGCCATCGGCGCTGACGACGCCGCTCAATTTGCGCTCACCGCCGCGGCCATCCGGCAGGCCGAGCTGGATGGTGTCGCCATTCAGGCGTACTCCGGCAAAGCGCAGCTCGACCGCGCCACGGCTGATACGCCCTTCGGCGGTCTGAAAGTTTTGCTGCAAGCGCATTGGCAACTGCTCGTTGCCGACAGTCAGCAGCCAGTTACCCTCCACCCGCGCCGGCACGATCCACAGATAAGCCGGCCGGTCGTCGTGGCGCACCGTGCGATCGGGCTCCCAGTCACCCATGCGGAACTGGTGCGACACCACCCGCGTACCCGGTTTCATCTGCAGGATCTTCGGACGCAGCCGCACGTTCAGATCGGTCAGCAGATACATGGTCAGCACCGTGGCAGCCGAGAAGTCGTATTCAAAAATATCGGCCTTGATGAAGCGCGCCCGCTCGGCCAGACCCGCTGCGCGAGCATTGGCATTGGACAGGCTCACCATGTTCGGGTCGTACTCGATACCCATGGCATTGGCGCCAAGCCTGGCCGCAGCAATAACGGTACGGCCATCGCCCGAGCCAAGATCGATCACGGTGTCGCGCGCCGTCACCCCGGCCATACCCAGCATCTGACTCACCAGCTCATTGGGCGTGGGCACCCAGATCACATCCTTGCCGGACTGTCCGACCTGCGGCTCGAACGGTGCGCTTTGCGCGGCTGCCGGCAGCCCAAAAGCAAGGCCGGTCGCGCAGGCTGCAACAAGCAGCCACGCTCGCAACCCAAGGCTTGCGGAGCGTGGCGCGGCGCATGAATCAACAACGACAGGAGGGGATGGTTGAATGCTGTGCATGACTTTCTCCGCAATGATGGTTATGCCATCGGCTTGTTTAATGGGCGTGATTACCCGCTCGGGCTCACTCTGGCCGGATGCCGATATCGCGCACCACCTTGGTGTATCTGATGATGTCGCTGCGAATCACCTCGGCAAAGCGTTCGGCCGTACCACCCACCGGCTCGTATTGTTGCGACAGCAGCTTGTCGCGCAGATCGGGCTGCTGCAACACGCGATTGAGCTCGGCGTTGAGCCGCTGCTGCACCGACTGTGGCAAACGGGCCGAACCCACCATGCCGAACCAGACGTCGAGCTCATAGCCGGCATAACCAGACTCGATCACGGTCGGATACTCCGGTGCAAAGTTGCTGCGCCGTGGCCCGGTCATGACCAGGCCACGCAGCTTGCCGGCCTTGATCTGCGGCGCAAAGTGGGCATAGGTGCTGATGAACACCGGCACAGTGCCCGAGAGCACATCGGCCATGGCCGCACCGCAGCCCTTGTACGGTACATGGGTCCAGCGCATACCGGCAACGACACCAAGGATTTCACCCCCCAGATGCTGTGGTGAGGCCGGACCGCAGGTGGTGAAATTGGCCTTGCCCTCATTCGCCCTGACCCAGGTAATCAGCTCGGCAAACGACTTCGCTGGCACTGCCGGATGCACACCGATCATCACCGGCGTACTACTCACCAGTGCGATGGGCGCAACATCCTTAAGCGTGTCATAGGGTACCTTCGGATACAGCCCGGGGATGATGGCCAGATTGGTCGGCATCATGGCCAGGGTGTGACCGTCGGCATCGGCCTTGAGCATGGCCTCCATGCCGATGATGCCGCCAGCACCGGTGCGGTTTTCCACCACGCAAGGCTGGCCAAACGATGACGCCTGCTGGAATTTTTCGCACACATAGCGCGCCATCAGATCGGCCGCGCCGCCCACCGCATAGGGTGCAATCAGTTTCATCGGCTTGCTGGGGAAGGTCTGCGCCTGCAGAGCCGCAGCCATCAGTCCCAGCAGCAGGCAGAGCCACGAACGTGAGGATTTCAACGCCAGGTATTGCAGGTATTGCAGGTATTGCAAGCGCTTATGCATGCTGCCCCTTTCTCGCTGTTTGATATGCAACCTTGGATGTTCAAACCTTGAAACTGGCCTGCATCGACTTCGGAAACAGGTCTTCCGGCTTGATGCGGGTGTGACACACGCCCTGCTCGAAGCCGAATTGCAAGAAGGCATCCAGCGTCTTGTAGTTCTTCTCAATGCCATAAGGAAAGGGATCATCACCAAACAGCGCACGCTGGCGACGCATGATGTCGGACAGCCAGGCCACCGGTGCGCCTGATGCAGCGATATCGGACAGCCGCTCATAGGACCGGCGCTTGGCTTCTTCGAAGGCCTGAAACAGATTGCGCGCGATCCAGGGGTGGCGATCGAGCACCTCGGTGCGTATCGCCGCCACATGCATGATGGGATAGATGCCGGTATCGCGATACCAGGCTTCTTCTGCCGGCTGGTAATCCTCGAACAGACGCACTGCGCCCTTGCCATAGGCGTCCGGCTGGCGTGCCGACAGGATGGCGTCGATCTCGCCACGCAACAGCATGTCCGACAAGGTGCGATCGGTGTGCCGCTCGATGCTGATATTGGGCGGCAGCTTGAGCTGCACCTTCTCGACCCGTCCGGCCATGTTGACGCCGGCCTGCACCCAGTGCACCGAATCGAGCGACACGCCGGCGGTGTGGGTGAGATAGCCGCGACTATAGATGGTGGCGGTCTGGGCCCACTCCGGCACGCCGATACGCTTGCCCTTGAGCTGCCCGGGCTGGGTGATGTCGCTGCCCTCGCGTACATAGATCATCGAATGGCGGAACTGGCGCGAGATGAACACCGGAATCGCAGTGAAGGTGGTATCACCCTGCGAGCGCAGCGAACAGTACTTGCCCATCGACAGCTCGGAGACGTCCCACTCCTTGAAAAAAGTGAAGCGGAAAAAAATTTCCTCGATCTGATGGTTGCCCGCGATCAGCTCGATACCCTCGACCGGCACCTTGCCGTTGATGATGTCGCGGGTGTGGTCGTAGTCGCCAATGGCAAACGACAGGCGCAGTTTTTCAGTCATTGCGGTATTTCTCCCAGCACCACACAGCGGCGCAGCAAACGACGCTCGCTGGCGTCAAAGTCAGTGCGCGCATGTTGCGTGCAACGGTTGTCCCACAGCATCAGGTCGCCCTTGCGCCAGATGTGTTCATATTGAAAGGCCGGGTTCTCGGCATGGTCGAAGAGCTGATCGAGAACAGCCCGACTTTGCGCTGGGGGCAAGCCGACGATGGATTCGGTCATCAGCCGGTTCACATACAGCGCCTTGCGGCCCGTTGCGGGATGGGTGCGCGCCACCGGATGCGTTGCCCGCGGCGCATCGGCCCGCACCGATTCGCTACGCTGGGTAGCGGCGTTGTCGTAGTCGTACACATTGACCGCGCGGCTGTGTTCGAGCAGTTGGCGCAAGGATTGCGGCAGGCTGTCCCAGGCGGCATACATGTTGGCGAAGATGGTGTTGCCGCCTTTGGATGGCAGCTCGATGCCGTACAACATCGCCGCAGCGCTGGGTCGCTGCATGTAGCACTGATCGGAATGGAACATCATCTCGCCGTCGGGCAGCGCACCGATCAGCTGACCGTTCTCACGGATGTTCGAGATGAACATCACGCACGGATGATGGGCCGAGCCACCACCATGCTGGTGCAGCACCTTGCCCAGCTCGCCAAAGCGCCGGGCGAACTCGACCTGCTGGTCTTCGCTCAGCTGCTGGTTGCGAAACAACAAGATGCCGTGATCAAACCAGGCCTGTTCAATGGTGCGAAAGCTGTTTTCGTCCAGCGCTTGCGACAGATCAATGTCCTGGATTTCCACCCCGATCTGCGGCGCCAGCGGACGCAAGCGCGGTATCTGTGTGCGTTGTGCAGCCACTGTCGACATAGCCCTCACTCCTTGATGAAGATGTTGCCGTTCTCCACTTTGACTGCATAGGTACGCAAATCGATCTTGCAGGGAATACCGACCGCCTTGCCCGTGGCGATATCAAACGTTCCCTGATGCAGCGGGCATTCGATCTTGTCGCCATCGACAATAAAGCCATCGGCCAGGCTGGCCGAGCCATGCGAGCAGACATCATGTGTGGCGTAAATCTTCTCGCCCAGTTTGTACAAGCAGACCGGCTCCGGGCCAAGGTCCACCAGCAGCGTGCCACCGTCGGGCACATCGTCCTGATGTGCGACCTGGGTCCATGCGGCTGGGCTGGATTCTGCTGACATGCTGGCTTCCTTTGCTGGGTTGTGAAC
>CAIPUP010000015.1 GCA_903868285.1 uncultured beta proteobacterium | reverse complement strand
ATCTGTTCGATGAATGAAGTATTGCACCTGCCGCCGTGGATGAACGGCTGGATGGTGAGTGAAGCGGAGCGCTGCGGCATCGACGCTGCCGTGATGCTGATTCCGCCGGACAACCGGCTGTCGCAATCGGGCACGCAACTCACCGCACAATCACTGGAAGACGCTGGCGTGCCGGTATTGCGACTGGGCGCCGACATGGTGGATGCCAAGAGCTGGGATCATGCGGCGATGGTGGCATTGGTGGAAAACTTTCTGCGGGAGGCGAAGCTGCTATGAAGCACCTGATGTGGATTGCCATGCTGTTGCTCACTGCCTGCAGCAAACCGGCAGAAGAAGGCGTCACCGAACTGGTGTACGCCACGCCTTACGCGGCGTCGCATCCGTTCAGCCAGGCGGATCAGGTGTGGATGGACTTCGTGGCTGAACGTTCAGGCGGCAGTCTGCGCATCAAACCCAACTGGTCGGGCGCGCTGTTGTCGTCGGAACATTCGATGCTCGAACTGCGCCACGGCGTAGCCGACATCGGTCTCATCACGCCGATCTACGTCAAAGGCGGCACTCACTTGATACGCCTGCAGTCGGGTTTCTACAGCGGCACCACCACCATAGCGCAGCAGCTGGAGCTCTATCGTTGTCTCGAAGCCGGCTCGCCGCAGTTCGCCACCGAACTCGAAGGCCTCAAGGTGCTGGCGGTACAGGGCGGCAGCCTGCCGGGCATCATCACCACCGACAAAGCCATCAACTCGCTCGACGATCTGCAAGGTATGCGCATACGCGGACCTACTGAATTGCTCGGCGTGTTGCAGGAGCTCGGCGCCGATCCGGTGAATATGCCGATGGGCGATGTCTATTCCGCACTCGCCAAAGGCGTGCTCGATGGCGTGGTGGCGCCGACGGACACGTTTCGCGCGCTGCACTTTGCTGAAGTCGCCGATCACTACGTCAACATGAGCATTCCACGCGGCGCCTACCCTGCCCGCGCCATGAGCATGCAGCGCTGGCAACAGCTGTCGCCGCAACAACAAGCGGTGCTGGAGGCCGGCGTACCGGTGTGGGAAGCCGCGCTGGCCAGCAAGAATGAACAGGCCTTGCTGGACGGCCGCGACCTCGCTGTGAAGGAAGGCGTTGCCTTCACCACGCTGCCCGCTGCCGATCAACAACGCTTCGATAATCTTTACCTCACCATCGCCGAACGCAATGCCGCCTCGCTGACTCGCTACGGCATCGACGGCAACTCGGTGTTTGCCATGGCGCGCCAGAGTGTGCGCGCCGATGGTTCAGTCAGCTGCCCTGGAGACAATCCCTGAATGCAACCGTTGTCCGGAATCCGCGTTGCCGATTTCAGCCATGTGATGGCCGGCCCCTACGCGTCCTATCTGCTGCGCTTGCTGGGCGCCGAAGTGATCAAGATCGAACCTCCCGGCCGTGGCGATCCCATGCGCAACTACGGCGGCGATCGCCGTTATGACGGCATGGCACCGGCCTTCATCGCTGCCAACGCCGGCAAAAAATCCATCGTGCTCGATCTGAAGAATCCGGCGCAGCTGGAAGTGGCGCGCAAGATCATCGCGCAGAGTGATGTGCTGCTGGAAAATTTCCGCCCCGGTGTGATGGTACGGCTTGGATTGGGATTGGATGCCGTGCGCGCTTTGCGGCCCGACCTTATCTACTGCTCGGTGTCCGGCTACGGCCAGTCGGGCCCGCTGCGGGATTGGCCTGCCATCGACAACATCGTGCAGGCCACCAGCGGCATGATGAGTCTCGGGGGTGAAGAGGACGGCCCGCCAACGCGCGTGGGCTTTCCGGTGGTAGACACGCTGACCGGACAGACGGCCGCCTTCGCCATCCTCGCTGCCTTGATGCGGCGCCAGCGCGGCGGTGGTGGCGACTACATCGATGTCGCCATGCTGGATGCCACTCTCGCCTTCATGACGTCAGCGGTGGTGCCCTACCTTGTGACAGGCAAGGCGCTAAGCCGCACCGGCAATGTCGGTTACAGCGGGCAGCCAACGTCCGCCGTGTTTACTGCGCGCGACGGCCGCCGGATCTCACTCGGCGTGGTGCAGCAGCATCAGTTTGTTGTGCTGGCCAAATTGCTGGGCCGCGAAGACTGGCTCACCGATGCGCGCTTCTGTGATCCGGAGAAACGCCGCGAGCACGCCGATGCGATGCTGAATGAAGTGGGCAGCGAGCTGGCCAAGCGCGATGCTGCCGATTGGGAACAACAGATGAGTGAAGCCGGCATTCCCTGCGGCATGGTGCGCGAGGTGGGCGAAGCGGTATCGTTGCCTCACCTGGCGGCACGCAATACGGTATTACCGATTACGATACCGGGACTGCCCCAGCGCGAAGAGGTGCATGTGGTCAACGCCGGCTTCAGCATGTCGCACGACGGACCCGGTGTAAGTGACCCGCCGCCGCGCCTCGGCGAACACAACGACGAAATCCTGCGCTGGCTCGGCTACGATGCTGCCGCCATTGCAGCACTGGCATTGCAAGCAAGCAGCTGACAAAGGCAGCCAGACAAAACCAACAAAAAGGGGAATGAGTATGCAAAGGCGACACCTGCTTTCGAGACTTGCAACCGGACTCTCGCTCGGCCTCACGCTGCAACTGGCACTCACCCCGTGGCAATCATTGCAGGCGCAGACTGCCACGCCACCCACCGGCAGCCAGCACCTCGACTACGAGTTTGCGCCAACCGGGGAGCGCATGCCGCTGCGTTACTACGTGCCCACCACCTGGGATGGCACCACTGCGCTGCCAATCATGCTGATGCTGCATGGTGCCGGCGCCAACGAAAATTCCTATATGGACAGAGTGGAGGGACAGTTGATGCAGCTGGCCGAGCAGCACGGCTACATCGTGGTGTCACCACTGGGCCACACCCCACTCGGCGCCTATGGCAACCCGCTGCGGTTACCGGCAGTGTTTGGCCAGGATGAGGTCGCAGCGCAGCAGCGCACAGCTATGACAGCTGAACGCCAGCGCACACTCGACCTCAGCGAACTCGAAGTCATCACCGCGCTCGAACTCATCACCGAAAGGTACAGCGCCGATCGCACCCGCACTTTTCTGGCCGGCCATTCGATGGGCAGCGGTGGCGTGTGGCATCTGGCTGCACGTTACCCCGAGCGTTGGCGCGCCATCGCGCCGATGTCGGGCCCCTTTGTCGATCGTGCAACCTATGCGT
>CAIPUP010000014.1 GCA_903868285.1 uncultured beta proteobacterium | reverse complement strand
GCCGCCTGTGCCGACAGCAGACCAGCGTCGTCCTGCAGCGCCTGCCGCGTCGCCAGCCACTGCGCCAGCTGGCGCAGATCGCGCACATAGGCCTCCAGCGTATTGCGCGACAGTCCGTCTTCCAGCCACAGTGCATCGCGAAAGCGTTGCAGCAGGGCCTGGTCGGCAGCGAGTAACACGATGCTTACCTGGCTGACCTTATCTGACCAGCATCACTTGGCAAACAACTGCGACAGATCGTTGAAGGCCTTGAACTCCAGCGCATTGCCGCAGGGATCGAGAAAGAACATAGTGGCCTGCTCACCCACCTCGCCCTGGAAGCGCACATGCGGCTCGATCACGAACTGGGTACCGGCGGCACGCAAGCGCTCAGCCAGCGCCTGCCATTCCGGCATCGGCAGCACCACGCCGAAATGCCGCACCGGCACCGCATCGCCATCGACCTGGCTGGTGCTGCGATGTCCCGCTTCCTCGGGTGCCAGATGAGCCACGATCTGATGCCCATAGAGATCGAAATCAACCCAATGCTCGGAGGAACGTCCCTCGGGGCATTGCAGCAAGTCGCCATAGAAGCTGCGCGCCTTGGCCAGACTGGTGACCGGAAAAGCCAGATGAAACGGACGAATATTCTGCATGACTGCCCTCCTGATGAATCGTCGGTGCAACACGCACTGCTACACTGCGCGCCGCCTTCTATCATCGCATCCCCTGGAGACCCGCATGCTGTTCCCCACCTCGCTCGTTGGCAGCTATCCGCAACCGGAATGGCTGATCGATCGCAAAAAACTGGCCGGACGCTTTCCGCCAAGGGTCAGGGCACAGGAACTGTGGCGCATCGACGCCGCCTATCTGGCCGAGGCCCAGGACGATGCCACGCTGATGGCGATCCGCGCCCAGGAAGACGCCGGGCTGGACATCATCACCGATGGCGAGATCCGCCGCGAGAGCTACTCCAACCGCTTTGCCACCGCACTCGAGGGTATCGACCTGGATAACCCCGGCACCGCGCTGGATCGCTCCGGCCATCCCAATCCGGTGCCGCGCATCGTCGGCAAGATCCGGCGCAAGCATGCGGTCGAGGTGGAGGACCTGTTATTCCTCAAGCGTCACACCAGCCGCATGGTGAAGATCACCGTGCCCGGTCCGTTCACCATGAGCCAGCAGGCGCAAAACGATTTCTATCCCGATCTGGAATCGGCCGCGATGGACTACGCCGTGGCGGTGAATGCCGAGATCCGCGACCTTTTCGCCGCCGGTGCCGACATCGTGCAGATCGACGAGCCTTACATGCAGGCGCGTCCGGAACCGGCACGCGCCTACGGCCTGCGCGCCCTCAACCGCGCGCTCGAGGGCATCACCGGCACCACGGCGGTTCATATCTGCTTTGGCTATGCCCATGTCATTCATGAGCGGCCCAGCGGCTATTCCTTCCTGGGCGAACTGCGCGGCTGTCATTGCCAGCAGATATCGCTGGAGACCGCACAATCCGGGCTGGACTGCGCCGTGCTGCAACAGCTGCCGGATCAGAAAATCATTCTTGGCGTGATCGACCTGTCGAACATGCAGATCGAAACACCCGAGGTGGTGGCCGATCGCATCCGGCGCGCCCTGCCGTATGCCGCAGCCGAGAACATCATCATCGCGCCCGATTGCGGCATGAAATACCTGCCGCGCGATGTTGCCTACGGCAAGATGCTGGCGATGGTCGAGGGCGCGCGCATCATGCGGCGCGAAGTCGGCTGAAACCGGCCGCCATGTCGGCGATCAGGTCCTCTGCCGCCTCCAGGCCGGCATGCACCCGGAAACACGGGCCGGCATAGGGCCAGCGCGTGACGCTGCGCACCTCGTTGGCATCGAAGGGCAGCACCAGGCTTTCATAGCCGCCCCAGGAAGCACCGATGCCATACAACTCGAGATGATCGAGCAGCAGCGACAGATGTGAGGCCGGCATCGGCTTGAGCACCACGCTGAACAACCCCGAGGCACCGCTGAAATCGCGCCGCCACAAGGCGTGACCGGGGTCCTCCGGCAGCGCCGGATGCAGCACCCGCTCCACCTCCGCCTGCGCCGCCAGCCACTGCGCCAGCTGCACACCCGTCTGATGGTGCTGCCTCAAGCGCAGCGCCATGCTGCGCAAGCCGCGCTGCGCCAGATAGGCATCGTCGGGCGCCAGATGCATACCCAGATCACCATGCGTGTCGCGCACCGGCTCCCACACCTCGCGCGTGGTGGTGATGGCACCGACCATGGCATCGGAGTGACCGACGATGTACTTGGTGGCAGCCTGCACCGAGATGTCCACGCCATGCGCCAGGGGCTTGAAATACAGCGGCGTGGCCCAGGTGTTGTCCATGATGCTGAGTACGCCATGCGCACGTGCCAGCGCCGCCATGGCCGGGATGTCCTGCATCTCGAAGGTCAGTGAACCGGGTGACTCCAGCACCAGGGCGCGGGTATTGGGACGAAACAATGCGGCAATGCCGGCACCGATGCGCGGATCGTAGAACTGCACCTGCACCCCGAAGCGCTGCAGCAGGCGCTGACCGACCCGGCGCGTCGGGCCATAGGCGCTGTCTGAGATCAGCAGATGGTCACCCGCCTTGACGCAGGCGGTGAGTGCGGTGGCACAGGCTGCCAGACCGGACGGGCACAACAGCGTGCGATAGCCACCTTCCAGCTCGCATAAGGCTTCGGCCAGCGCCGCCTGCGATGCGGTGCCATAGCGGCCATAGACAAACACCGGCTCGCCACGCTGCATGGCGGCATAGCGGGCATGGTAATCGGCCACCGAATCGGCCAGCACGGTCGAGGCATGCATCACCGGCGGGTTGACCACACCGCCGTAGCGCTGCGGATGCAGGCCGGCATGGATCAGCCGGGTCTGCTCGGAGAAGGTCTGCCCGGAAAAGGTCTGATCGGAAAAGACGGGTGGCGTGGCGTTGCCGGATGGGGAGGGTTTTTGCGCGTCGCTCATGCACCGATCATACGGTGCGCGTGCTGCGTAGTAACACTCGCAGCACAACACCACGCCAGGAATTACTAACGACTTACTTGGCCGGCTGCGGAATCGGTGTGGACTGCCAGTGCACCATCTGCCACACGCCATTGCGATGTGCCCAGGCGTTGATGAAGCAATTGCGCAATGTGCGCGGCGCACCGTCGACATCGACCTCGATGGTGACTCGACCATGCATCAGCGCCAAGTCGCCATAGCCACGCACCGTCACCGCCTCGCGCTGCGCCGTCTTGTAGCGATACTTACCCGACTTCATGGCGGCGATATAGCTGGCCTTGCTGTCAGTGACCGAAGAGCTGTGCGTATAGGCCAGGTCGTCACCGAAGATGGATTCCATGGCGGCGTAATCCAGTTTGAACATGG
>CAIPUP010000013.1 GCA_903868285.1 uncultured beta proteobacterium | reverse complement strand
TCTGGGCATGGGCGCGGCCAAGCACTACGGCGTACCGATGCCGGCAGCGGCAGCCACACGCGAGTCGGTGTCGGCCCTGGTCGGACGCGGCTACGACGACGTCGACTTCGCCATCCTGCTCAAGGAAATCGCCACGGCATCCGGACTGAAGATCAAGTCGGAAAACAAGAAGGTGCCTGATGGCTTGGGTCACTGAGGCTTGGGGCACTGCGGCTTGGGGCACTGCGGCTTGGGTCACTGCGGGGTCGGAATAAAACAGGAGGGGGGACGATGAAACGCAAACTGATCAAGGGTGCCTGGGTGGTGAGCATGGACCCGGCGCTGGGCGATATCCGTAATGGCGAGGTGCTGATCGAGGGCCGCACCATTGCTGCGGTCGGGCGCAACCTGGCCGCGGGCGAGGACGTCGAGGTGATCGATGCCGCCGGCTGCATCGTCATGCCGGGCATGGTCAATGCGCATCAGCACACCTGGCAGACGGCCTTGCGTGGCATGGCTGCCAACTGGACCATCCTGCAGTACTTCCACTATGTGCATGCCGGCCTGGCGACCAAGTTTCAGCCGGATGACATCTACATCGCCAACCTGGTCGGGGCGCTGAATCAGATCAACTGCGGCACCACCACCCTGGTCGACTGGTGTCACAACAACCCCACGCCTGCGCATTCCGATCGGGCCATCGATGGCCTGGCCGAGTCGGGCATACGCGCGGCGTTCTTCCACGGTTCGCCCAAGCCCGATCCCAAGCCGGGCGAGAAGCCGTTCTGGGAAGTGCCGCATCCGAAGGCCGAGGTCAAACGCCTGATGAAGCGGCGTGAGTTCCGCAAGCGCGATCCGCTGCTGTCGTTCGGCCTGGCAATACTCGGGCCGCACTACTCGACCTATGAAGTGGCGCAAAAGGATTTCAAGCTGGCACGCGATCTGGGGCTGATTGCCTCGATGCATTGCGCCGGTGCGGCCGCACGCACGCCGGACGGCTGGGAGCGCTTGCAGGCCGAGGGGCTGCTGGGCAATAACAACAACATCGTGCATGGCAACAACCTCAGCGATGCGCAACTGCGCTTCATGCTCGAGCGTGGCGTGACCTTCTCGCTCACGCCCGAGACCGAGATGACCCAGGGCCATGGTTTTGCCATCACCGGTCGCCTGCGCAAACTCGGCGCGCAGCCTTCGCTGGGCGTCGATCTGGAGTCGGGCATCTCGGGCGACATGTTCAGCGTGGCGCGCATGGCGCTGGCGACCCAGCGTGCCATGGACAATGATGAAGCCCGACGCGAGACCGGCAAGCTGCCCGATACTTCCAGCATCACCTGCCGCGAGGCCCTGGGCTGGATCACCATCGAGGGCGCGAAGATGCTCAAGATGGAAGACCGTATCGGCTCGCTCAGCCCCGGCAAGCAGGCCGATGTGGTGATCGTGCGGGCCGACGCGCTGAACATGTGGCCGGTGCATGACCCGGTGCTCAGCCTGATCACCCAGGCCTCGGTGGCAAACATCGAGACGGTGCTGGTGGCAGGCGAATATCGCAAGAAAAACAACAAGTTACGCTATCGCGAGCTGGATGTGAAAAAGCAGCAACTGCTGGCCTCGGGACATCGCATCCTGAGCGAGCTGGGGCTGGCACCGGCGGCCTGAGCCAGCGCCATGCGCACCACGCCTTCCATTCCGGTGTTCAGTCTGCCGATGGCCTGGATCGGCGTCGGCAAGATGGGGCAGCCCATGGCCGGTCATCTGCTGTCGGCCGGGGCACAACTGCTGCTGTGCGACCCGGACCGTGAGCGCCTCACGCCGCTGCTGCAACGCGGCGCGCAGGCGGTGGACGATGCCGCAGCGGCTGCGGCCCGGGTCGGTGCCAGTGGCGTGGTGTTTTCTTCCCTTCCCAATGATGCGGCGCTGCGTGAGGTGGTGTTCGGTGCGCGTGGCCTGCTGGCCGGTGCGCAGCCGGGTATGGCCTTGGTCGACACCAGTACCGTGTCACCAACGCTGTCGGCCGAGGTGGCCGGGGCGCTGCAGGCGGCCGGGGTGCAATACCTGCGCGTGACCGTGTCGGGCAACAACCATTTTGCCGAGAGCGCCACACTGACCGTGATGGCCTCGGGCGATGCCGCCCTGTATGCGCGGCTGCAGCCGTTGCTGGCCTGCTTTGGCGACAAGCACTTCCATGTCGGTACGGCCGAGCAGGCGCGCACCCTCAAGCTGGTGATCAATCTCATGATCGCCGGTACCGCCGGCTTTTTTGCCGAGGCACTGGCGCTCGGTCGCAAGGGCGGGCTGGACTGGCAGTCGATGTTGCAGGTGATCGGCGCCAGCGCCGTGGCCTCGCCCATCGTGCGCAGCAAATCGCAGGAACTGGCGGTGCGTGATTTCACCCCCACCTTCACCTGCCATCAGATGGCCAAGGATCTCGATCTCATTCTTGCCGCCGGTCAGGCCAGTGGCGTGCCCCTGGGTTTGACCGCGCTGGTGGCGCAGCTCAACCAGGCCTGCATCGCCATGGGCGATGGCGAGCTGGATTACATCGCCACGGTGCGTCTGCTGGAGCGGCTGTCAGGCCTGGCCTGGCCCCCGGGGTCGCGTTGGTCTCCTCCAGCGCCCCCTTCCCCGGGCCAGCCGCCCGAGCGGTGTTAGCATCCGTCCGCCCTGATTTGTTGTGCCTTATTTTGTTCGTTGATTACCCGTCTTGGTCCGTTGTCTTGGTCCGTTTCATCCTGAGGAGGAAAACATGAAAACAAGCATCGCCTCGTCCGCACGCTGGCTGCGGCACGCTCTGCGCAGTCTGACATTGTCGGCAGCGGCTGCCGGCCTGATCGCATCGTCGGTGTCGGCCCAGACCGCCGCCCCCAAGGGGCCGCCGATCCGCATCGGTGGCACGCTGGCCCTGACCGGACCGCTCTCGGCCACGGCGCTGATCCACAAGCTCACTGGCGAGATTTATCTCGAGCAGCTCAACAAGCGCGGCGGCCTGCTCGGTCGCCCGGTGGAGTGGGTGCTCAAGGACGATCAGTCCAAAGCCGATGTGGCACGCACGCTGTACGAGCAGCTGGTGACCATCGACAAGGTCGATCTGCTGATCGGGCCGTATGCCACCGGCAATATTCTTTCGGCCATGGGCGTGGCCCAGCGCTACGGCAAGGTACTGGTGCATCACACTTTTGGCGTGCCCAACCTGGCCAAGTACGACCTGCACTTCCCGACCTGGGCCATCGGTCCCGATCCGGCCTCGACCTTCAACAACACCGTGCTGGATGCCTGGGCCAATTCGCCCAAGCCGCCCAAGACCATTGCCATCGTGACCAGCAAGTTCCCCTCGGTGCACTTCATGTCGGTGGGTGCGCGTGAGGCAGTCAAGAAGCGCGGTCTGACCGAGGTGCTGTGGCTGGAGTGGGAATTCGGCAACCGTGACTTCGGTCCGATCGCCAGCCGGGTCAAGGATGCCAAGCCGGATGCGGTATTCGTCGGTGACATCGGCCTGGAAGGCTTGCAACTGCTGGATGCGATGAAAAAGATCGACTACACCCCGCCGCTGAGCTTCTTCCTTTATCCGGCACCCGGCCCGATGGCCAAGTCCCCGGTCGCCAATGGCGCCATGGCCGCCACCATCTTCGAGCAGCATCCGCCCTATACCAACAATCCGGGTGCGGCCGAGTTTGTGAAGATCTTCAACGAGCGTGCCGCCAAGGCTGGTCTGCCGGATAACTCGGTCGAGACGCAGGCTGCCGCTTCCTTTGCCGCCTGGCAGGTGCTGGAAGCAGCAATCAAGGGTACCAATGGTCTGGATGACAAGGCCATCGGCGCCTGGCTCAAGAAGAACCCGGTACTGACGCTGCAAGGTGCCTTGCGCTTTAACGGCCCGAATAACTATGGCGACGATCTGATGCGCGTCAAGCAGGTGCAGGGCGGCAAGTGGGTGGTGGTGTGGCCGAGGGAATTCGCCGCACCCGGCGCCAAGATGATCACGCCCTGATTGGGTTTTGCAGTGCACGGGCAAGCAGCATAAAAACGCCGGCTGACCTGAAAGGTCGGCCGGTTTGCGTTGAATAGGAGGAGGGACCTATGCAAAGCATTCGTGAGCAGCAAAGCATTCGTGAGCAGCAAAGCATTCGTAAGCAGCAAAGCATTCGCAAGTTGACGATGGCGCGCAGCATGATGCTTGGCGTCGTCGCGGTGTTGAGCATGCTGCTGCCAGGGCCGGACGTGGCCCAGGCGCAGTCACAGCAAGCATTGCGCATCGGTGGCTCGCTGGCGCTCACCGGCCCCTTGGGCCAGACCGGCCTGGTGCACAAGATCGCGGCGGAAATCGCCGTCGAGCAGATCAATGCCCGTGGCGGCTTGCTGGGTCGGCAGATCGAGCTGACGCTGCGTGATGACCAGTCGCGACCGGATGTCACTCGTACCCTGTACGAGCAACTGCTCACCGTCGACAAGATGGACCTGGTGATGGGGCCGTATGGCACCGGCGCCATACTCTCGGCCATGGGTGTGGCGCAGCGCTACAACAAGGTGCTGTTGCACAACACCTTCGGCCTGCCGGCGCAGGCGCGCTACGAGATGCAGTTCTCGGTCGGTGGACAGGCCTTCGACATCCAGAACGTCTGGCCGGCCACGGTGTTCGATGCCGTAGCTTCCAGTGCCACGCCGCCCAAGACGGTGGCTATTGTCACCAGCAAATTTCCTTCGGTGCATTTCGTTTCGGCCGGCGCGCGTGAGCAGGCTAAAAAACGTGGCATCAAGGAAGTGCTGTATCTGGAATGGGATTTTGGCAATCGTGACTTCGGGCCGATCGCCGCCCGTATCAAGGAAGCCAAGGCCGATTTCGTCTGGGCCGGCAGTCTGGGCATCGAGCCCAACATGTTGATCGATGCCATGAAGAAGATCGATTACACGCCGCCGCTGCAGTTCTACATGTTCCCCTCGCCCGGCCCGTTGGCCAAACTGCCGGATGCCAAAAACGCTCTGGCGCTGACGGTGTTCGAGGAGCACGCACCGTTTCTGAACAATGCGGTGGCGGCTAATTTCGTCAAGACCTTCCATGAGCGTGGTGCCAAGGCCAATCTGGCCGACACCTCGGTCGAGCTGATGGCCTCGGTGCAGTTTGCCACCTGGCAGGTGCTGGAAGCTGCCGTGAACGGCGCCAAGAGTCTGGATGACAAGACCATCGCTGCCTGGCTGAAAAAGAACAAGGTCAACACCATCATTGGCGAGGTGCGCTGGGATGGTCAGAACAACTTCATGCAGGGCACCGATCTGTATCGCGTCAAGCAATTGCAGAACGGTAAGTGGAACGTGGTCTGGCCGCGCGAGATGGCGGCGCCGGGCGCGCGTTTGCTGACGCCTTGAACCATCACTGAAACGAGAGCGTGAATCTTTCATGAACTGGCCCAGCCTCAGCCTGCTCGGACAATCCATCCTGTCGGGCATCTTCATCGGTGCCTTGTACGGCCTGTTCGGGCTCGGCCTGAGCCTGTCCTGGGGCCTGTTGCGCCTGATCAATCTGGCGCATTTCGCGCTGGCTTTTCTGGGTGCGTATTTGGCCTATCAGCTTTCCAGCATTGGTGCCATGGATCCCTTGTTGACGCTGTTGCTGATCGTGCCGGGATTTTTTCTCTTCGGCATGGCCATGCATTGGGTGTTCATGCGCTTTGCCGTCAGTCCGTTCAACTCGCTGCTGGTGACCTTCGGCATCACGGTGATCATCGAATCCTGCATCCAGTGGATCTGGACTGCCGATTACCGTCGCCTGGAGTCGCACTATGCCGAGGTGAAGTTCCGCCTCGGCACGCTGTATGTGCCGCTGCCGGAGTTGCTGACGCTGATTGCCGCGCTGGTGCTGTGCGGTTCGGTATGGGCGGTGCTGCGCATGACTGATCTGGGCAAGGCGCTGCGTGCGGCGGCCGAAGACGCGCCCATCGCGGCGGCCTTCGGTGTCGATGAGCGTCGGTTGTCGATGCTGCTGTCCGGTGCGGCGGCCGCCTTTGCCGGCGTGGCCGGCGTCTGCCTGGCGCTCAGCTTCACGCTCTCGCCGTCGCAGATCTATGCCTGGATCGGCGTGGTGTTCGCCGCCGTGATGATCGGTGGCCTGGGCAGTCCGCTCGGGCCGCTGGCTGCGGGCATCCTGATCGGCGTGTCCGAGGCAGTGACCATGGCCTTCACCGCGCCGGCCTGGGCCCCGCTGGTGAGTTTCTCGCTGCTGATCCTGGTGTTGTTGTTGCGCCCGGGAAGGGTCTAGAGATTCGGTTTAAAGATTCTGTCTAAAAGTTCAATTAAAACAACAACTTATGAGAGTTTTTCGGTCATGAGCCATCGTCGGGTACTGACCCTGCTGGCCGCTGGTGGGCTGCTGTTTGCGCTGCTGCCACTGCTCAAGTTGCCGGCCTTCTACGAATCCTTCCTGTACCTGTGCTTTCACTGGATCGTGCTGGCCACCTCCTGGAACATCCTGTCGGGCTATTCCGGTTATTTTTCCTTTGGTCACGGCGCGTTTTTCGGTATCGGCATGTACACCACGGCGGTGCTGGCCGGCAAACTCGACTGGCCGTTCCTGTGGACGCTGCCGGTGGCAGGTCTGCTGTCGGCCTTGTTTGGTATTGGTCTGGGCGCGGTGGTGTTTCGGGTCGGACGCACCCGGGGCGAACTGTTCGCCCTGCTGACGCTCGCGGTGACCTTCGTGCTGGCCACCATCGTGTTGAATACCCCGATCGACGGCGGGCCGGGGGTGTATCTCAGTGGCGTACCGGTGCCGGCGCTGATGCCTTCGCCGTCCTCGACCTTCTACATGCTGGCCTTGCTGCTGGCGCTGCTGACGGTCTGGGTCGCCTATGAGATTCATCGCTCGCGTCTGGGGCTGGGGCTGTTTGCCATCCATGACGATGAGGATGTGGCCGAGGTGCTGGGTGTGCCGACCTATCGCTACAAGCTGGCGGCCTTCGGTGTGTCCTGTGCCCTGGCTGGGGTGGCCGGCGGCATCCATGCACTGTTCGTG
>CAIPUP010000012.1 GCA_903868285.1 uncultured beta proteobacterium | reverse complement strand
CATGGAAGTCGCTGGCATGAGCGGTATGCGGCTCTACCCCGGCTCCTGGAGCGAATGGTGTGCCGATGCCTCGCGCCCGATAGCCAGCGGCGAACCGGCCGCGCTTGAAATCCCGAAGCGACCGCGGACTTGATCGAGGACCTGAGGATGACCCTGTTGAATCCCGCAGCGCTGGCACCGAATAACCCGCACGGCAGTGCCGAGCAGCAATATCTGCAGCTGATGCAGCATGTGCTGCAGCGTGGTCAGGCCAAGTCGGATCGCACCGGCACCGGCACGCTGTCGACCTTTGGCTGGCAGCTTCGCTGCGATCTTGGCGCCGGCTTCCCGCTTCTGACCACAAAAAAATTACATTTAAAATCAATAATTTACGAACTACTATGGTTCCTGCAGGGCAGCACCAACGTGCGCTGGCTGCAACAGCATGGCGTCAGCATCTGGGATGAATGGGCCGATGAACAGGGCGAACTCGGCCCGGTGTACGGCTATCAGTGGCGCAACTGGGAAACACCCGACGGCCGCAAGATCGATCAGATCAGCGAGGTCATCCGCTCTATCCGCAGCAATCCCGACTCGCGTCGTCACATCGTGACGGCCTGGAACCCGGGTGATGTACCGCGCATGAAGCTGCCGCCCTGCCACGCCTTTTTCCAGTTCTATGTCGCCGAGGGCAAGTTGTCCTGCCAGATGTATCAGCGCAGCGCCGATATCTTTCTTGGCGTGCCGTTCAATATCGCCTCGTATGCGCTGCTGACCATGATGATGGCGCAGGTGTGTCAGCTGCAGCCGGCGGAATTCATCCTGACACTGGGCGATGCCCATCTGTATCAAAACCATCTCGAGCAGGCGCGCGAACAACTCACGCGCGAGGCGCGCATTGCGCCACAAATGCGCATCAATCCCGAGGTCAAGGATCTGTTCGGCTTTCGCTACGAGGATTTTCAGCTCGAGGGCTACGACCCGCATCCGGCGATTCGGGCGCCGATCGCGGTATGACCGCAGCGGGCGTGGTACTGGTCGCGGCCATGGCGCGTAATCGCGTCATCGGTCTGAATAACGACATGCCCTGGCATCTGCCGGAGGATCTGCGTCATTTCCGGCAGGTCACTACCGGACATAAAGTGGTGATGGGCCGCAAGACCTTCGAGGCCATCCTGCACGCCCTGGGCAAGCCCCTGCCGCAACGCGAGAACGTCGTGCTGACGCGCTCGACAGACTTCCAGCCTGCCGGCTGCAGCGTTGCACACTCGCTATCTCAGGCCTTGCTGCCCAGCAGCAGTCATCCGGGCCCGGTGCTGGTAATCGGCGGTGGCGAGATCTACGCCCAGTGCCTGCCCCTGGCCGATGCACTGTGGCTGACCGAGATCGATGCCGAATTCGCGGGTGATGCCTGGTTCCCTGCGTTTGATCGCGCGCAATGGCAGGAAACCTCACGCCAGTCGCATCGCTCCGCCAGCAATGATTTGGCCTTTTCCTTTGTCGAGTATCGACGCACGGCCGGCGGCAGGACTTAACCGCAGCAACGTTGCAGCGTGCGCTAGGCCTTGCGCACGCAGTCGACAAACCATTTCGAACGGCCATCGGCACCAGCCGGCTCCTCCACCAGACCATGAATATCGGTCTCGAAGCCCGGGAACTGATGATTGAACTCGCGTGCAAATTGCAGATAGCGCACGATATTGGCGTTGAAGCGCTCACCCGGAATCAGCAGCGGAATGCCCGGCGGATAGGGCGTCAGCATGACGCTG
>CAIPUP010000011.1 GCA_903868285.1 uncultured beta proteobacterium | reverse complement strand
CGGCATCAGCATCTGCATGATGCGTTCGAGCAGTTGCGGGTCCTTCCAGAAAATATGGAAGGCCTGATCGAAGACATGGAACTGTTCGCGCTTGTCGATGAATACCGAAGCCAGCGTCCAGTAGAAATCATCGCGCCGCTCGACGCCGGCGACTTCGATCGCCTGCACCGCATCCAGCACCTTGCCCGGACCGACCGGCAGCCCGGCGTCGCGCAGCACGCGGGCGAAGTGCATCACGTTCTCGGCCAGATGGCCCGAACCTTCGGGGCCCGAACCTTCGGGGCCCGAAGCTTCGGACTGCGTGGCGAGATCGAGCATGCTGGCGGACATCGGCCGAGTGATGCTCAGCGCGCGTTCAGTTCGGCCTGCACCTCGGACAGGATGCGCTCGGCTTCTGTGCCGCGAACGCGGGCAATGTCATCCTGATATTTCAGCAGTGTGCCCAGGGTGTCGTTGACCGTCTGGGGTGAGAGCGCAATGGCGTCCAGGGCGGTGAGCGCCTTGGACCAGTCGAGGGTCTCGGCCACGCCCGGCAGCTTGAACAGATCCATCTTGCGCAGCCGCTGCACAAAGGCCACCACTTCCTGCGACAGCCGTTCCGCCACGCCCGGCGCCTTGCGTCGCAGGATGGCCAGTTCGCGTTCGGCATCCGGATAGTCGACCCAGTGATAGAAGCAGCGGCGCTTGATGGCGTCGTGTATTTCGCGCGTGCGGTTGGAGGTCAGGATGACGATGGGTGGCTGCTCGGCCTTGATCGTGCCCAGTTCGGGAATGGTGAGCTGGAAATCCGACAGCACTTCCAGCAGGTAGGCCTCGAACGGCTCGTCGGTGCGATCCAGTTCATCGATCAGCAATACCGGCGGGCCGGCCACATCGGGCTGCAGCGCCTGCAACAGCGGGCGGCGGATCAGGAACTTCTCGGAAAAAATGTCCTGCGTCAGCGCTTCGCGGTTCTTTGCGCCCTCGGCTTCGGCCAGGCGGATTTCGATCATCTGGCGCGGGTAGTTCCATTCGTAGGCGGCCTGGGCGATGTCCAGGCCTTCATAGCATTGCAGCCGCACCAGCCGCCGGCCGAGGGTGCTGGCCAGCACCTTGGCGATCTCGGTTTTGCCGACACCGGCTTCGCCCTCAAGAAACAGCGGTCGGCCCATGCGCAGCGACAGAAACACCGCAGTGGCCAGACTGCGCTCGGCGACATAGTCGGCGCCTGCCAGCAGGGCCATGGTGGCATCGATGCTTTGCGGCAGGGCGGGATTAAGGGCGTCGCTGTGGGTATTGACCGCAGCGGCTTTGACGGGGCGTTGGGTGTTTGAGCTCATAGGGGCCGGAGGATAGCAAATTGGTCCATGGGCCGACGCCTATAATCTGCAATCGGTTTCGCGCACCGCGACCGCAGAGGAGGCGATATGCAGGGTGGACTGTCAGGGTGGAAAAATGGCTTGTGCAGCGGAATAAGGCTGAGCATGGTTGCTCTCCTGCTGGGCTTGAGTCCGGCGCTGGTGCAGGGGCAGCAGCAGGGTGGTGCGGTGAGCGCCGGCGCGAGCGGTCTGGCCTGGCCCACCGAGCGGGTGCGCATGGTGGTGGGTTTTGCGCCCGGGGGCATCGCCGACACCGTGTCGCGACTGGTGGCGCAGAAAATGGCAGAACGTTTGGCGCAACCGGTGCTGGTGGAAAACCGTGGCGGCGCGGGCGGATCGCTGGCCACGCGTGCGGTGGCCTCCGCGAGTGATGGCCATACTCTGCTGGCCATCACCACTGCATTTGCGATCAATGCCACCCTGCAAAAGGATGCCGGCTATGACCCGTTACGTGATTTCGTCACGATTTCGATCGCGGCCTCCACCCCGGAATTGTTTGCGGTGCCTGCTGCGCACCCGGCTCGCAACCTGCGCGAGTTTCTTTCGCAAGGCAAGACCCGTGGGGTGAGTTATTCCAGCGCCGGCGTCGGCAGTGGTTCGCACCTTGCTGCGGAGTACCTGTTGCGCTCGATCGCGGGTTTGAATGCGGTGCATGTGCCGTTTCAGGGCGGGGCTCCCGCCATCACCGCTGCGATCGGATCTCAGGTTGACATGGTGACGACCTCGATGCCGCCGGCAGTGCCGCATGTGCGTTCGGGCAAGTTGCGTGCGCTGGCGGTGGCGAGTGCACGGCGTTCGCCAGCGCTGGCGGATGTACCAACGCTGGTCGAGTCGGGTTTCGCCGATTTCGAGGCGCAGTCCTGGGTTGGCTTTTTCATGCCGGTGAAAACGCCACGCGAGGTGGTTCAGAAGAACAACGCCCTGATCAACGAGGCACTGCGCCAGCCCGATGTGCGCGAGCGGCTGACAGCGATCGGCTTTGATGTGGTGGGCGGCAGTGCTGAGGAGAATGCCGATTATCTGCGCCGGGAGGTGGCGCGCTGGAGCCGCATGGTGCAGCTCACTGGAGCCAGCGCCAATTGATATTGTGGAGCTGTAATGTTGTTTTATTGATTTTTTCAACTGCAGAAGGCCAAGCATGACAGCCAAGAATCGCATCGCCGGACCCGATCCGGACACCCATATTCCGCGCTTCAAGATGCCGCCCAATGCCTGTGATGCGCATTGCCATATTTTCGGGCCGGCCAGTGTTTTTCCGTTCGCGCCCAACGCCAGCTACCTGCCGCCAGATGCGCCGTTCGAGGCCCTGCAGGTGTTGCATGCCAAGCTCGGCATCAGTCGTGCGGTCATCGTGCATGCCAGTTGCCACGGCCCGGATATGCGGGTGACGCTGGATGCGATTGCCCGTTCCAATGGTCGCTATCGCGGCACCGCCATCATCGACGAGAGCTACACCGATCAGGACTTCGAGCGCATGCATGCCGGCGGCATACGCGGGGTGCGCTTCAACTTTGTGCAGCATCTGGGCGGTCGTCCGGACATGGATTTTTTCCAGCGCACGGTGCAACGCCTGAAGGCCTTTGGCTGGCATCTGGTGCTGCATCTGGATGCCACTGACATCGTCGAGTTCGAGGATATGTTCCGCAAGATTCCGGTGCCGATAGTCATCGACCATATGGGCCGGGTACGTGCCGCCGATGGCCTGGATCAGCAGCCGTTCCGGGTGTTGATGGACTTCATGCGCAACGACAACGTCTGGGTCAAGGTGTGCGGACCGGAGCGCGTGTCGAGCATGGGCCCGCCCTTTACCGATGCTGTGCCGTTTGCGCGCGCGCTGATCCAGGCTGCGCCCGATCGCATCCTGTGGGGCACCGACTGGCCGCATCCGAACGTCGGCAAGCACATGCCCAATGACGGCGACCTGGTGGACATGATTCCGCTCATCGCCCCCGATGCCGCGACACAGCAGAAAATTCTGGTCGACAACCCGGCGCGGCTGTATGGCTTCTGAGGCGATGAACGTGACCGCTTCCTCCGTCGCAGCGGCACCGCTGTCGGTGGCCTTCATCGGCGTTGGCGAAGCGGGGCAGACCTTTGCCCGCGGCCTGCATGCCGAAGGCGTGCGCGATATCCGGCTGTACGACATCCTGTTCGATGCGCCGCAGTCGTCGCTGCGCGCCACCGCCAGTGCCATGGCCAACGAGCTGCCCGGGGTGAGGCTGTGTGCCAGCCATGCCGAGGCAGTGCGTGGTGCCAGCCTGGTGTTTCTGGCGGTCACGGCGGCCTCCAGCCTGGACGCAGCGCGTGCCTGCATTCCGGCGCTGGGCGCGGGTGCGCTGCTGCTGGACATCAACTCGGTGTCGCCACAGCGCAAGCGCGAAACCGCGGCGCTGGTCGAAGCCGGTGCAAGCGGTGCGCGCTATGTCGATGTGGCGGTGATGGCGGCGGTGGCCAAGCCGCGTCACAAGGTACCGTTGCTGATCGGCGGCCCGGGCGGCGAGGCTTTCGCTGCGCTGCTGCCGCGACTGGGCATGCAGGGCGAGTTCGTCTCGGCCGAAGTGGGCGAGGCTTCGGCGGTGAAGATGTGTCGCTCCATCATGATCAAGGGCATCGAGGCGCTGACGGTGGAATGCATGCTCACCGCCACGCACTTTGGTGTGCAGCAACGCGTGCTGGCATCCCTGACCGAAACCTTCCCTTCGCTCGACTGGCAGCACATCTCCGGTTACATGATCGAGCGCGTGGTCAGCCATGGCCGGCGTCGCGCCGAGGAGATGCGCGAGGTGGCCGAGACAGTGCGTGGCACCGGCCTGGCACCGCTGATGGCGACGGCCACGGCCGAGCGTCAGCAGTGGATGGCCGACCTCGGTGCCAAGGAGGCGGTACGGGCTGCCAATGGCGGCAAGTCCAGCGAAGACCGCGAGTTGCTGGTGCGGGTGATACGGGACTGCATGACGCAGTCGGCCGCAGTTGGTAAATGATTGATGAAAGGTAGGTAACCTTATGATTTTATTGAATAAATTGGAGTTCTCCCTGGGGCGTGCCCGGATGCTTGCCGGCGCGCTGTGCCTGCTGCTCACGATCGGCCTGGCCTCGGCGCAGAGTTATCCAAGCAAGCCGATACGGCTGGTGGTGGGCTTCGGTCCGGGCGGGGTGGCCGATATCGTGGCGCGCACCGTCGCGCCGCGGCTGGCCGAGCAACTCGGTCAGCAGGTGGTGGTGGAGAACCGCCCCAGCGCCGGCGGCATCGCGGCAGCCGAATCGGTGGCGCGGGCCGAGCCGGATGGCCACACCCTGCTGCTGATCAGCAATGGCAACGTGGTGAGCTCGGCGCTGTTCAAGTCGCTGTCCTACGACCCGGTAAATGACTTCGCCATGATTTCCACCCTGGGTTACTTTGGGCTGGTGATCGTGGCCGACCCCAAGCTGCCGGCGAAGAACATCAACGAGCTGATCGCCATGGCGCGTGCCAAGCCGGGGGCTTACAACTTCGGCACGGTGAACGTCGGCAGCACCCAGCATCTGGCAGCCGAGCTGTTCCGCTCTCAGGCCGGCATCGATGTGCAGTCGATCACCTACAAGGCCACGCCCGAGCTGTTCGCGGCGCTGCGTAACCAGGACATTCAGGCCACCTTCGAGATCATCGCGCCGATGCTGAGCAATATCCGGGCGGGCAATATGCGCGCCCTGGCGGTCACCACCAGCCGGCGCTTTCCCGGCTTGCCG
>CAIPUP010000010.1 GCA_903868285.1 uncultured beta proteobacterium | reverse complement strand
GGCCCCGTATAGCGCTCCATCTGCACCAGGCAACTTTGCGCGACAGTGCCTTGTGCCAGTCGTGAGGTGCCGACATCATGGGTCAGCATGTTGGCATTGCCATGTTTGCACAGGGTCTGTGGCGCATCGTCTTGTGGGTCGAACCATGCACCGGTGGACAACTTCACCACACCCGGGCGAATCGCCTCGGTCACGACCACTCCTGCCAGACAGGCGCCGCGGGTATTGAACAGGCGGACCACGTCGCCGTCCGCGATACCCCTGAGTCGCGCATCTACCGGGTGCACCCAGACGGGCTCGCGGTCCGCTACCTTGGCGGCCAGGCTATGCGCTGAGAAATCAAGCTGGCTATGTAGGCGGCTGGCAGGCTGGTCCGAGATCAGGTGCAGTGGAAAGCGCTGGGCCAACGCACCACCCAGCCACTCAGTGGGCTCGATCCAGCTGGCGTGGGCCGGGCAGTCCTCATAGGCGAATCCGGCGATGGTCTGCGAAAACAACTCAATTCGTCCGCTGGGGGTGTTGAGCGGATGCGCATGAGGGTCTCGCCGAAAATCCGCGAGCATCACCGGAGACACCGCACCACGACCGCCGATGACCGGGATGCGCCACAGCCCGTCTTTGCGAAAGGTGGCAAAGTCCGGCGCCGCGACACCTTCGGCCGACAGCCGCTCACGCCATTCTTCCCACAGAAATTCCTGCCATTTCAATGGCGAACGACGTTCGGTGAATGCATCGCCAAAGCCCATCTCGGCGGCAATTCCGGCAAAAATAGCATGATCATCCTGAGCGATCCCCGGTGGCGCCAGCTTCGCTTTGATGGCGATCACCACCGGTTCGCGGTAAGCAAAGCCAATGTCGTCGCGCTCCAGTGTGCTGGTGGCTGGCAACACGATGTCTGCGTGTTTGGCCAATGCGTTCCAGACCTGTTCATGAACGATCACAGTGGAAGGCTTGCGCCAGGCGTGGCGCAAGCGGTTGATGTCCTGATGGTGGTGAAAGGGATTTCCGCCGGCCCAGTAGACCAAATCGATGTCCGGATAGCGCCGGGTACTCCCGTTGAATTGGTAAGTCCCACCCGGATTCAGCAGCATGTCGCTGATGCGAGCTACTGGTACCACGCTGGCGATCGGATTTGGCGCAAACGGCAGGCGTGGTCCGGGTTGCAGCAGACCATGTGGGCTGCCGGGGCCGTTTTCGCACCCATAACCGACGCCAAAACCGCCACCAGGCAAACCAATCTGTCCCAATACGGCGGCCAGGGAAACCAGTGCCCAGTAGGGTTGCTCCCCATGCTCGGCGCGCTGTAGCGCCCACGCAGCGTTGACCATGCAGCGGCCGCCGTCTGCGGGCTGGCACATTTGCAGGGCGAGGGTGCGCAGCCTTTGCGCTGGAACATCAGCAATAGCCGATGCCCAGTCCGCATCGCGCACCACGCCGTCTGTCCGCCCCGACAGGTAGGCGTGCAAGCTATCGAAACCTACGCAATGTTGGCTCAGGAAATCGCGATCATGCCGATCGAGCCGAATGACCTCAAACGCCAGGGCCAGCATGACCGCGGTATCTGTCCCTGGCCGCAGCGGTATCCACTCCACTGCATCGGCGCTGACTTCCAGGTCAGCGCGCACTGGACTGAAGTTGACAAAGCGACAACCTGCCTCAGCAACCCTATTCAGCCCACTGCGCAGCCGGTGCTCAAAGGCACCACCAGCGCCCACTTGCGCGTTCTTCCAAGGCATACCACCGAATGTCACGACCAGACTTGTGTGGCGTGCGAGTACGTCCCAACTGGTGTGAAATACCTCGAGTTCGGTCATTGGCGCCACAACATGAGGCAGCAGTACCTCGGCAGCGGCATAGCTGTAGGTCTGACTGTGCACCGTGCAGCCACCTATGGCGTGCATAAAGCGCCGCAATTGGCTCTGCGCATGGTGAAAACGCCCAGCGCTGGCCCAGCCATAGGAGCCGGCATAAACCGCCTGGTTGCCGTGGAGGGCGATCACCCGCTGTAATTCTTGAGCGACCAATCTGTAGGCCTCCTCCCAAGATACCTCCACAAACGGATCTTGGCCTCGTAAATCGGTGCGTGTGCCCGGGCCATGCTCGAGCCAGCTTCGCCGCACCGCGGGTCGCATCACGCGCGTGCCGCTGCGGTAGGCGTCCATCATCGACAGTCCGATCGGTGACGGGTCTGGGTCGCCGCCGTAAGGTCGCAACATGTCGGCCCCGTTCGCATCAAGCGACCATTCGTAGGCGCCCCAATGGCTTGCTGTGAGTTCTGTCATGTGCGACGTCGAATTTAATTGACAAGCACCATTGTGCCGGTTTTTTTATAAAAGTAAGCTATTATTTACTTTTTAGAGAACGACCATGGTTGCACAAGACTTTGCAAGCCCACGCAATCCGGCAGACTACCACCCCCTGTCGCGGGCTGAAGAGCTGCTTGGCAAGCAGCTGTTCCAAACAGGGTGGATGCAGGCCAAGCGCAAACACATGACGCTCTTTCATGATGCGATAGAAACGAATCCGGAAGATAGCGACGTCACCATTTGCCTGAGCAACCCGGAGGCTGACAACATCATGGACGGCATGTGGACCATGTCGATGGTGGTGAACTTTCACTTCAACCACAATCCGATCTGGAGCCCCGGCATGTGGGCTCTGTTTCACGGCATAGAGAAGGCGCGCTTTCCGCAGCCGCTGTTCGTGGGCCAGTGCATTCGCTGCACCGCGACGTTGATCGAGGTGCGTGAACACCGCTATGGCCGTATAGTCGTGAGCGACAACTTGGTCGAAATCCAGGGTGAAGAACGCCCAGCGCTGATCGCCACCACGTCCGCGTTGTTTCGCATCGGCGCCATGCCCGGCAAGAACGCAGCAGGGCCGACGTAATGCGCTCGCAACGCCGGAATCGAGCGTGCGAAGAAAGATCAGGAGCACCTCGATGACAACCTTCTGTCCTCTGGAGGACGCCCCGCTCTGGGTGGGTCGCCAGCTTTTTATATCCCCCTGGATAACCGTCACCCAGCAGCACATGGACCTGTTCCACGCGTCCACAAATCTGAGCGCCGCGGTGACCGACATGGCTGTGTGCGAAGCCAACCCCGCCCCTGATCTGGTCGATGGATTCTGGCTATCGTCCATGCTCTCTGCCATGCATTTCAACCACAATCCGATCCGATCCCCAGGCATGTGGGGCCTGAATCTGGGTTCGGACAAGGTGCGCTACATCACGCCGGTCTTTGTTGGTAACCGCATCCGGTACCGGTGCACCCTCGATGCGGTACTGCCGCATGCCCATGGCACCATCCTTGTGACCACCAACACCGCTGAGGTGGAGGGCAGTGAGCGTCCGGCCATGGTTGCCGTCATCCGCACGCTGTCATCCACAGCGACGCAACTGCCACGCGGGGGCACTGGGCGATGACCCTGGAACTGCCGGTCCTGCCGCGTATCAATGACTACCTTGACCTGTACGCCAAAAATACGCCCGAGGCACCCGCCTGCTGGTTCCACGAAAAATTCACAACCTACGCGGTGCTTTCACAGCGTGTGGACACTTTGGCACGTGGGCTCCTCGGCCTGGGCTTGCGCCATGGTGACCGGGTGGCAGTCCTCACCACACCTCGTCCAGAGTTTCTGGTCAGCATGTTGGCCGCAATGCAGATCGGTCTGGTCTGGGTCGGCCTCAACCCGCGTTATACATGGCGGGAATTGGCCTATGTGATTGCGGATGCCCAGCCGCGAGTGGTGCTGTCGCTCACCGACTTTGAGGGCATCGACTACATCGGGCTTGCCGCGCGGATGCGAAGCGAGTTTCGATTCATCGAACACATTTTCAGAATCGATGAGGGTCCGGCAGTTGGTGTACTGGAGGACATCCGCTCTTTGCACGCCATAGCTGGGACAACACCGCTTGCTGATCACGTGGCCCGTCGAAATGCGGTGCTGGCCGGTGATGCTGCGGTTATCGTCTACACCTCCGGCTCCAGCGGATCGCCGAAGGGTGCGGTGCTTCCCCACCGTAGCCTGGTTTACGGCCCAGGGGTGGAGGCCGGGCAAACAGCCATCAAGCAGCCCAGAGTGTTGTGCAACTTTCCGATTAACCATGTGGCCTGCATAGGTGATACCTGCTGCGCCAACCTGATCGCAGGCGGCCTGCTGGCTTTTGAAGAACGTTTCGACCCGGTGCACTATTTGGCGCTGGTCGAGAAACTGCGCCTTACGCAACTCGCGCATGTGCCCACGGTCGTGCAACTGGTGCTCGCGCACCCGGACTTTCAGACCCGCGACCTGTCCAGCCTGCAGTTGGTCGCCTGGGGTGGTGCAGCACTGCCGATTGACGTCGTGCGTGTGGTGCGGGCGCGGGGGCTTCGAATGCTGGCGGTCTATGGCATGACCGAAACCGTGTGCAACGTGACCTGGGCCGACGATCGTTTCAGCGAAGAGGCCTTGGCCACCACGATCGGTAAACCAGACCCCAATGTGGAACTCAAGCTGATTGACGACAACTGCGTGGAGTCGGCCGACGGGCAGGAAGGCGAGATTGCGGTCCGCCATGGCGCCATGATGCTGGGCTACTTCAACCGCCCCGAAGCCACTGCCACTGCGATGACGCCGGACGGGTTTCTGCGCACCGGCGACATCGCGCAGCGCCTTTCGGACGGCAGTTACAGGCTCGTCGGTCGGCGCAGCGAGATGTACAAGTCGGGCGGCTACAACATCTACCCCCGTGAAATCGAACAATGCCTGGAAGAACACCCAGGCGTCGCGCTGGCTGCCGTGGTCGGCGTTCCCGATACCGTATACCAGGAGGTTGGCGTTGCCTGGCTTATGCGCAAACCCGGTGCTGCGGCACTGCCCGACCAGGTCATGCGCGACTGGTGTCGCGAGCGCCTCGCCAACTACAAAATTCCGAAGCGATTCGAGTGGCCAGACGAACTGCCTATGCTCCCCGTTGGCAAGGTGGACAAGCTACAGCTCAAGCGCAACTCGCAAAAAGGCACCACGTCAGCTTAGACTGCGGCGGGCGGTACGGCCAGGTGATGCCCAAGCGCCCGCTCCATCCAGGCCCGGTTGAGCGCCGACTGCGGTTTCGACATCAATCGTTCGTTCAGCAGAGCGCGGGCCAGCGCCGTCTGACCACCTCGCTCGGCCGCGGTGATCAGCGTCTGCGCCAGCAGGTCGCGCTGCGCGTGCGATCCGCCGGCACGGGCGGCGACCGCCTTCACCGGCGCCAGCAAATCCGCCGACGGCCCGTAGTCACCCTGGGCAAATGCCCACAACGCACGCGCAACCGGCAGGCCTACGCTGCGCGTCACGGCAGCGTTGTCGCCCTCGCCGCAGGTCGCGCGCTCCATGACGGCCAGCAGGCGTTGCGCCAGGTCTTCGCGCCCGGCGCCGGCGAACGCCATCATCGCGTGGCAGTCATTGAAGGCATACCAGGCGTCGTCAATACGCGGCTCCCAAACCTCTACCATGCGCTGCCAGCGCCAGCCAACGTCCACCCCATGCAACTTCAGACGCCACAACAAGGCGCTGGCGTCGAGCATATCCAGAACGACCGACGAATCGGCGCCTCGTACGCGCTCATCGTAAAGGCGCAGAACTTCGGACCACCGCTGCTCGTCCATGTGGTACAGCGCCAGGTGCCACCAGTTGTGCACCGCGAAAAAGTTGTCGGTCGCCCAGCCTGGCGCCGTCGCGGTGAGCCAAGACACGCCGTCGTCAACACGGTTCGTCATCTCCAGCACATGGGCCACGGCGTGGGTGGCCCAAGCATCCTGAGCATCGCGCTGCACCGCCTTGCGACCCGACTCTTCGGCACGTGCGTAGTCACCCATTTCCTCCAGCCCGAAGGCATGCATCCCTAAGTAGTAGCCCTCCAGGGCACTGCCCGATTCGATATCCGGCAGTCGGCGCGCCACGCGGTCGCGCAGTTCGCTCGACTGCCCGAGGAAGAAGTCGCCCTGGTGCGCGGCGAACATGGCCAGGGCATCGTCCGGCTGCGCCACCAGCACCCGCTCCCAGCAAGCGCAGGCCTCGTGCAAGCGGCCACCGACCCAGGCCGACAACGCCGCCAGGTGACCATGCTCGCGCGGAGTTGCTCCGGTCGCAACAGCCAGCCCCGCCTTGAGCGCTGAGTGTGCGTCGGCCAACAAGGACTTTTCGGTGCCCAGAACACACAGGAGACCCTTGAGCACATGGCCCATGACCATGCCAGGGTCGATGCGCAGAGCAGCATCAACCTCCGCCACGGGGTCGTTTCGCAAAACCAGCAGCTTGCGCAGTGCCGAATCGTAATGCCGCACGGCGGCTGCATCACCAGCCGTCAGCGGCAGGCCAAAACAGTCATGCATCATGGTGTACCACCCGGAATCAAAGATTTGAATAGAAGGACATCATAATAAAGTAGGTGCTTTCTTTTAAGGGCTTGTCCAGTTAAACTTGATATAACTGCCTTCCGAAGGAACTGACATGACATCCGAACTCTGGCAACTCGACGCGACCGAGCTGGCCTCTCACATCCGAGCCGGCAAGGTCTCTGCGCGTGAGGCGACGCAGGCGCACCTGCAACGGCTTGGTGCCGTGAATCCCAAACTCAATGCGGTGGTGCACCAGTTTCCCGAACAGGCCCTGGCCGATGCTGACGCCGCCGACCGGCTCCAGCGCAGCGGTGCAGCGCTGGGGACACTGCATGGTGTGCCCATCACCATCAAGATCACAGCCGACCAAAAGGGCCAAGCTGCCGACAATGGTCTGCGAATGCTCAAAAACCATCTGGCCGAGCATGATGCGCCTGTTGTGCGCAATCTCAAGGAGGCCGGCGCCATTGTCATTGGCCGCACCAACGCGCCGGCATTTGCCATGCGTCTCGTGACCAACAACATGCTGCACGGCAGAACGCTCAATCCGTGGGACCGAAACGTCACCTGCGGTGGGTCCAGCGGCGGCGCGGGCGCTGCCACTGCTGCCGGCATTGGCACCTTCGCGCATGGCACAGACATTGGCGGCTCGATCCGCTGGCCGGCCTATTGCAACGGTATCGTCGGGCTGCGGACGACGCCTGGCCGTATCCCGATGTACAACCGTTCGACGACTACCCCCACGCGCATGGCCGCACAGCTGATGGCAGTTCCCGGACCGATGGCGCGCAGTGTGCGCGATGCACGCCTGGGTTTCGAAGTCATGGCTGGCCGCGGTCATCCCGGAGATCCACTGTGGTTGCCGGTGCCGCTCAGAGGCAGTCCCTTGTCACGTCCAACCCGCGTGGCTCTGGTCACTGAGCGCTTAGGCACCGATGTGGACGCGTCGGCGCTGGCCGCAGTGCGTCAAGCCGGTAGTTATCTGCGGGATGCTGGGTATATTGTGGAAGAAATTACGCCCCCGGGCTTTGTTCGCGCATTCGAACTTTGGGACGATATTGGCATGCATGAGATTCGGGCTGCGCTCGAACCGATGTTGCCGGTCGTCGACGACGAGGAGTTAACACGCACCATGACAGCATGGTGGGCTACGCGCAAACCCGTCACGGTGACCGACTACTGGGCTGCACTGGCCGAGCGCCACACCCTCATGCGGCAATGGAACGAGTTCATGGAAACCTATCCCCTGATCATTACACCGGTGAGTGCGGTGCGCACGATGTTGCCCGACCATGATGCGCGAGACATGGGCTACGTGATCGACAAGGGGTTTCGTTACTTGCTCCAGGCACCGTTGCTGGGCTTGCCCGTGCTGGCAATGCCAATCGGACAACACAATGGCCAGCCTCAGGGAGTTCAGATCTACGCGCCCAAGTTCCGGGAGGATATTTGCCTCGACGC
>CAIPUP010000009.1 GCA_903868285.1 uncultured beta proteobacterium | reverse complement strand
TCGGTAATGATCATGTCGACCTGACCACCTATCAAATCCCCCATCGCAGGACCGGCACCCTTGTAAGGAACATGCAATAGCTTCACCCCAGCCATGCGCTGGAACACCTCGCCCGCCAAATGCGTGAGCGCGCCATTGCCGCTACTTGCCAGGGTCAGAGCACCAGGCCTCGATCGCGCCAGAGCCACCAACTCGGACAGCGTATTAGCTTTGACCGAGGGATTGACCGCAATTACCGAAGGAATGGATGCCACCATGGCAATTGGCGCAAAGCTTTTATCCAAATCAAATGGCGGTGCCTGTGTGGCGTTTTGTGCCAGTAAGGCGAGATAGGTAGCATGCACCGTAACCGCTGCCATAAGCAGGGTGTAACCATCGGGCGTCGCCTTGGCCACTGCCACAGCACCGAGTGTCGCGGCAGCACCGGCACGGTTCTCCACCAGCACCTGCTGCCCGAGCGCGACGCTCATGCGACTAGCCATGATCCGACCAAGAATGTCGGTACCACCACCAGGTGGGAATGGCACCACCAGTCGCACCACCTTGGCTGGGTAATGCTCCTGCGCCAACGATAACTGGGACAGGCTGGCACAGAGAAGACCCATACCGACCACGCACGCAATGCCTGACATTGTCGTCCGCCTCAACCCACACCACCCTGCCATGTGCTGCTTCATTTTTCTCTCCTGATAGAAGGACTGCACTGCAGAAATTACTAAAATCTCAGTCAGCCCGCTTAGCCGCCACGCACATCAATTAAGGCCCCATTGACATACGAGGCTGCCTCCGAGGCCAGCCACAGAATGCTGTGCGCCACTTCCTTGGCCGTACCAAAGCGTCGCAACGGCACCATGGCTTGCATGCGCTCGACCTGCTCCGATGTGCGATCGGCCTGAATGTCGGTTGCGATCAAGCCCGGACGCACAGCATTGACACGGATACCAAAGGGCCCGACCTCCTTGGACAGCCCGATGGTAAGGCTGTCCATCGCGCCCTTGGTGGCAGCGTAGTGGATGTAAGTGTTGGGAGCGCCGGTGACGGCAGCACCGGAGGAAACGTTGATGATGCTTCCGCCGCCGCCACCGAACTCACTGGACATACGCCGTACCGCTTCGCGACAGGCCAGCAAGGTAGCCAAGGTATTGACCCGAAACACCTGCTCCAACATGGCTAGCTCGAGGTCTTGCAACCGCAGCCGCGCGCCGATGATGCCGGCGTTGTTAACCAGCACCGAAAGTCTGCCAAACTCATCAATCTTTTCAAATGCTTGCACCACTGCGTCGAGGTTGGATAAATCCACTTGCAGCGCCAACGCTCGCGCCCCTACGGATTCGATATCGGCCACTACGGCAGCCGCCTGATCGGCACGCTCGCGGTAGCACAGGGCCACGTCATAGCCCGCTCGCGCTGCCATGCTCGCGACGGCAGCACCGATGCCTCGACTACCGCCAGTGACGAACAACACGCCTGCGGATGCGTGGCCAACCCGATCCTTTTGCATAGTGCTGTCTGTCCTGTTTGCTATAGTCTGGCGTTTGAAGGGCTGACCACTAACCGCTATCTATCATCTGCATTCTCGCTCAAATGTGGACATTTATTGTCTGAATCGCAACAGCACTTCAACCTGAAAGTACCGACCAGCATGACCGAAGCAGCCTGGGAACGCCAACACCCGACGCGGATCATGCGCCTGACTTCCATGTCCATCGCCGCAGTTCTGTCTGGCATGTGTCTGTGCGCTTCCACACTTTTCGCCGCGGACTTTCCAAGCCGGCCGCTGAAATTAATCGTGCCCTTTACCCCCGGCACTGGCATGGACAGCATCGCCCGGCTGGTGGGAGAAAAACTGCACCCGCGCCTGGGGCAACCGGTGGTGGTGGAAAACCGCACCGGACTGGCCGGGCATATCGGCGCTGAACAAGCTGCCCGGTCACCTGCCGACGGCCATACCCTGCTGGTCACCGCGCGCAATATTTCCATCACTGCGGCGCTGTATCAGACGCCGGGCTTCAACCCGGTGACCGACCTGTCGCCCTTGATGATCGCGGCCTGGGGCACCAATGCAGTCATCGCCACGCCG
>CAIPUP010000008.1 GCA_903868285.1 uncultured beta proteobacterium | reverse complement strand
TGGATGTCCTTGGACATGCCAGCGGCCACGAACTGCTTGATGAAGTTGATGCCCATACCGCCCGGCATGAAGATGAACACCGCTTCGGGCTTGGCGGCACGCATTGCTGCCAGTTCAGCCGCAAAGTCGAGCTGGCCCATCTTGACGTAGACCTCGTCGACGATCTTGCCCTTCCAGTAACGCTTGAAGCCGGCAATGTTCTCGCGACCACCGGGATAGTTCGGCGCCAGCAGATAGACGTTCTTGAAACCCTTGTCATTGGTCCACTTGCCCATGGCACCGGGTACATCCTCGCTCTGCCAGGCCACGCCGAAGAAGTAGGGATTGCACTTCTCGCCCGCCCAGTCATTGGGTCCGGCATTGTTGGACAGGTAGAAGGTCTGGTTGGCGAACACCGCCGGCCCGATGGCATACAGCACGTTGGAGAAAATCACGCCGGTCATGATGTCGACCTTGTCGCGCTTGAGCATGCGCTCGGTGATCTGCTTGCCAACATCCGGGTTGGTCTGATCATCGGCCACCACCATCTCGGCTGGCAGACCGCCAATCTTGCTGTTGGCCAGCTTCATGTAGAGCTGCATGGCATCGCGCGCCTCGATGCCTAGCGCCGCGCCCGGCCCGGACAGGGTACTGAGGAATCCGATCTTGAGGCGGTCCACCGCCTGGGCAGCACCAGCCACACCAAGCGCCAGCATGCCAGCCACTGCGCCAGCCACCAAGCGCGCCGGCAAGGCCTTGCGTGTACCAAGGAATATTCTGAACATGGTCAATCTCCTGATTGCTGAAGGGGAGTGTCCGCGACACCAGAGCACCAGAGCCAATAACACATTGCAACAAAGCGACATTGCAACAAGACGACGTTGCAGCGCGCTGCCTGGCGCGGACCAGCGTCGAAGTCTACGCGACTGCACGGGCTTTTTGCCGCGCGCCGGTCGTCTTGTTACCCAGGATCATCGCGGCAACGATGCGCAACGTGGCCTCACTGACAGGCGCACGCGGATTGAGGTGGTGATGAATGGCATAGCCATCAAGGGCCATCACCAGCCAGTGCGCCAGATCGGCGGCGGCCAGCTGCCTGCGACGCGGCACCGGCAAGGCAGCCAGCAACATGCCACCGATGCGCTGCTCCATCCAGCGCAGCAAGGCCGGCTGGTAGCGCGCCTCTGGCCCAGCGCCGGAGATGGCCTGCATGATGTTGTTGACGAAGCCATTCTCCTCGGCCGGAATGTCACGCCACAGCGCCTGCAGCAAGCGTCGCACTCGCAGCGCCGGATCGGCGATCCCGGCCAGCTCATGCTCCAGCAGAACCAGCCGGGCACGCATCCAGGGATCGTAGATGGCATACAGCACCGCCAGCTTGGAGCGGAAATAAACATAGACGTTGGCACTGGACACGCCGGCATCGCGGGCGATCTGCGCCAGGGTGGTGCTGTTGTAGCCCTGACGCGCAAACAAGCGTTGCGCCGATTCCAGGATGGCGCTGCGGATTTCCGGCTTTTTTACCTGTGCCATGTTGAATTTTTAATGGTTAATGGTGAATGGTGAATTTACCGAACGGTATTCGTTATTGACAATTTTGCACTGCTCGCTATTCTTGCGCGCATCTGTGCACCCCGCAACCGGAGACCGCCACTATGCAGGCAGCCCACCATCCCAGCGAACTGAATCCGGCCAAGCTGGCCATGCTGTACAAGCGCCAGCTCGAGCTATGCCAGGTCAAGCCGGGCGAGACCATTGCGGTGGTATCCGACCTGGGCACCCGGCGCGAATACATCCAGGCCACCTTCGCTGCCGCTGACGAACTCCAGGCCGATGCCTATGAGCTGTGCGTCAATTCCATTCCTGGCTGGACCAAGGTTGGCGTACCCACCATCGGTCAGTGCAAGGGCACGCTGGAAGCGCTGTGTCATGCCGATCTGATCGTGATCTTTCATGTGCCGCTGTTTGCGCGCTGGCTCAAGACGGTGATGGACAAGCAGGTGCGGGTGCTGATGATCATCGATGCCCCGGACGACCTGGAGCAGCTCATGTCACCGCCGGGGCTTAAAGCGGCCATGAAACACGCTGACAGCGTTTACGCCAAGGCCAAGACCGTGCAGGTGGTGTCCGAGGCTGGCACCGATCTGCGCTGGCAGTGCGGCGAATATCCGGTCATGACGCAATGGGGCTATGCCGATGAGCCGGGACACTTCGATCACTGGGGCGGCGGGCACATCCATACCTTTCCCAACGAAGGCAGCGCCAGTGGCCGGGTGGTGATACAGCCCGGCGACATCATCATCCTGCCCTACTGCCGCTATGTCACCGACCGGGTGGAACTGGAAATCCGCGAAGGCCACATCACACAGATCGACGGTGGCCTGGATGCCAAGCTGATGCGCGACTGGCTGAACGACGGCAAGGAACATGCAGCCGACCGCGATCCCTTTGCCCTGTCACACCTGGGTTGGGGCATGAACCCGCAGGCGCGCTGGTACTGGATGGGGCTCAACGGCAGCGAGTCCGAACGCAACCGCGCCTCAGCGCGGGTGTTTCCCGGCAACTTCTTGTTCTCGACCGGGCCGAACACCCAGGGCGGCGGCAAGCGCACCACGCGCGGTCACTACGATGTACCGATGCGCGACTGCACGCTGATGATCGACGGCAAGACCATCATCGATAGCGGCCGACTGGTTGACCCGAAGATGATCGTGGAGCGGGTACGGCGCTGACAGCAGCGCGCGACGAATTCATTTCCTCTCACCGCACTACACAGGCCATTGCATGCGTCTTGAAGACTACCCACCACAGGAAGCACTGTCCGAGCTCGGGCAACGCTATGCCGACAGCTGCTGGCAGCGCAGCACCAGCGTCATCGGCGAGGAACATGCCTATGTCGAGCAAGGCCATGCGTGTCAGCGGCTGCTGGTTTACCCGGCGGCACACGCCGATGGCCGGGTACTGCTGCTCTGGCATGGTGGCGGCTGGACCAGCGGCTACAAGGAATGGATGGGCTTCATGGCGCCACCACTGAATGCGGCGGGCGTAACCGTGGTCAGTGCCGGCTACCGGCTGGCACCGCAGCAGCTGTTCCCGGCCGGACTGGATGACTGTGCCGCAGCACTGGACTGGGTCGCCGCGCATATCGGCCGCTTCGGCGGTGACGCGCAGCAACTGTTCATTGGCGGACATTCCGCCGGCGGTCACTATGCCGCCCTGCTGGCGCTGGGCAAGGCACGTCTGCGCATACGCGGCTGCCTGCCGATCTCGGGGGTGTACGACTTTCGTGCCGGCAGTGGCCTGAGCAACCGGCCAAGGTTCCTCGGCCCGGTGCCACAAGCCAACAACGCCGGCGAAATCGCCCTCGATGCTGCGGCCGAAGCGGCCAGTCCGATGGTGGCGCTGGCAGCGCTACAACACAGCGCAATCCCCCAGACCGCAGCCCAGACCGCAACCCAGCTGCCGGCGTTTTTTATCTCGCATGGCTCGGCCGACTTCCCGCATCTGATGACACAGGCCGGGCAGTTCGCGCAGGCGCTGCGTCAGGCCGGCGCCAGCGTGGAGCGCCTGGTGATGGCCGAGCGCACGCATTTCACCGCGCACTTTGCCAGCGCCGAGCCGGACGGCCCGTGGCTGGCACCAGCGCTGGCCTTCATGGCGCGCCACGCCCTCGCTTGATTCGCTGGGTAGCGAATCAGCGCCTTTGCCAAGCCGGAAATTACTGCACGAACTGATTCGTATACAGATCGGTCAGCGGGCTTTCCTTCGGCACCACACCCTGCTGCACATAGAACTTTTGCAGATCGGTCAGGCGTTGCACATCCATCGCGCCCAGCACTTTCTGATCGGGATAGACCAGGCTGTTGTAGAGCTTGAAGGTTTCTTCCACAAACACCTCGCGGCCCTTGTGTACCGGCATCGCAGCAATGTAGTCGCGTGCGGCGGCCTTCGGATCGGTCATGACATCACGCATGCCACGCAGCGTTGCCCGCACCAATTTACGCACCATCTCCGGCCGCTTCTGGATCACCTCGTCTGAGACCAGAATCGCCTGCGCCATGCTCTTGGTGGTTTGGTAGGCCGGCATGATGCGAACCTTGGCGCCAGCCTGCTGCGCCTCGACAATCCACTCCGGCACAGCGGCCATGGCATCGGCCTTCTTGGCGGCGAACAGCTGCCACACTCCGGCCGGCCCTGCCGCCTGCGCATCAACATCACCCTTGTTCAGACCGGCACTGGCCAGCATGCCGAGCAAGGCATAGAAACCGCTGTCGGCATAGGCCATGGCCGTGACGGTACGGCCCTTCATGTCCTTGATGCTGGCCACCGGACCCCCTTCATGCGTCACCAGCGACATCATCGAGCGGCCACCCAGCACCGCCACCGCCTTCACTGGCACGCCCTGGGCGCGCACCACGATAGGCGTATCGCCAAAGGCACCGCCGATGGCGGCATTGCCGGCACCCACCTGCTTGGCCACATCCACCCCGCCGCGGCCGGGCTGAAAGGTCACTTTCAAGCCTTCCGCTGCGTAATAGCCACGGCTACGCGCCAGCATCCAGGGCGCAAAGGCCACCTGCGCTTCCGGCGCCGGCAGCAGGAAGGTCACTTCCTCCAGGTTCTGTGCTGCCAATTGCGGGCTGAACAACGTCAGCGAAACGGATAGCAGGCTGGCCAGGCCAGCGGTGAGTACAGCAATCGAGGTGCGGCGCTTCATGGGCAAATCTCCGATGACTAAGGCAATGAATCCGATGACGACAGAAGGAACAGCAGGAAGGAAGGACAGCAACGCCAAGAATAACGAATATCATTCGCTTGTCAATGCAACGATTCATGCAGCAAGGAGTTCCATGAGCAAACTTTCCCCTGAGCATCTGCGCAGCCTGATCCAGCCCGACCGGGTGCATCGCGATGTCTATACAGACCCGGCGCTGTTCGAACTGGAAATGCAGCAGCTGTTCGGAAAGGCCTGGCTGGTACTGGGACATGACAGCCAGGTCAAGCAACCCGGCGACTACTTTCTGACCGAGATGGCACGTCAGCCGGTGATCGTGGCACGCGACCAGGCCGGTACGGTGCGGGTCTTTCACAACCGCTGCACCCATCGCGGCGCGATGGTCTGCCATGAGCCGCGCGGCAATGTGCGGCAGTTCACCTGCGCCTATCACGGCTGGACCTTCGAGACCTCGGGCGAGCTGAAATGGGTGCCACTGCGCAGTGGCTATGAGCCGCAGGCCGACCAGCGTCTGGCCAGTCTGGCACTGCCGCAGGTAGCGCGCGTGGCCCTGTATCGCGGCTTCATCTTCGCCTCGCTGGCCGCGCAGGGCCCTTCATTGCAGGACAGCCTCGGCCACATGCTCAGTTCCTTTGACGACATGGTCGATCGCGCGCCGGATGGCGAGGTGGAGGTTGCCGGCGGCGTGTTCAAGCACGCCTATCACGGCAACTGGAAGCTGGTGCTGGAAAATCACCTCGACGGGGTGCATCCGAACTATGTGCATGCCTCCTCGGTGCAGGCGGCGCGTGAAGGTCCCGATCCCGGAATGAATGCAGGAGGCGCTGCCGGCAGCGAGCCGTATCACGATATCGCCATCCGCCAGATGCGTCAGAACGGCGCGCCCGACCCGGTGTGGGAATCGATTGGCGTGTGGACCACCACGCATGGTCATGGCTATCTGGGTGACTACCATGACGACAGCCGGCTGGTGAGCGGGCTGGACAACCCGGTGCACGCCGAATATCACCGACTGCTGACACAACGGCTCGGGCAAGAGAAAGCGCGCAAGGTCCTGGCCGTCACGCGCTGGAACTCGGTCATCTATCCCAATTGCTCCTTCATGGGTCAGTTCCGCCAGCTGCGCATCGTGCATCCGCTGGCGGTAGATCGCAGCGTGGTCTACACCTATTCGTTCCGGCTCAAGGGCGCACCGGAACAGATGTTTCGCGACACCGTGGCCTTTTCCAATGTCGTCAATGGCACGGCATCCTGGGTGCTCACCGACGACCTGGAGGTGTACGAGCGCGCCCAGCGCGGCCTCGCCGGCGGTGGCACGGAATGGATCTATGTCGGCCGTGGTCTGGGCCGCGATGTGCCCGACAGCGAGCAACGCCTGCGCGGCGCCACTGGCACCAGTGAAGTGTTCATACGCAACCAGTTCGCAGCCTGGCTGGAATACATGACCGGAGAAAGTGCCGGAGAAAGCACCGGAAATAAGGCCGGAGACAACGCATGAATCAGACCGCGACACCATTTACGCAACAAGCGGTGGAACAGCTGCTGTACCGCGAAGCGCAACTACTGGATCGTCATCAGCTGGAGCAATGGCTGTCGCTGTATACCGACGACGCTACCTACTGGGTTCCGCTCGAGATGGGGCAGGTCGATCCGATCAACACCAGCTCCATCATCTATGACGACCGCACGCTGATGGAAATCCGCGTCAAGCAGTATCTGCATCCGCGTGCCCATGCCCGCGTGCCGCAACACCGCACCTGCCATCAGGTCAGCAATGTGCTGCTGGCACCGGATACCGGTGGCAGCAGCACGCTGGAGCAGCACATCAGTTCGACCCTGGTGGTGGTGGAGTTTCGCCAGGAGCGTCAGCGTATATGGGGCGCCACGGTCGAACATCGTCTGCGCGTAACCGCAGAAGGCCTGCGCATCGTCAGCAAGCGGGTTGATCTGGTGAACTCGGAATCCGATCTGGATGGCATTGCCTTCATTTTCTGAACGTATTGAAATTTTGCTCATGACCACCCGCCAAGACCAGGGATCGAACGCCCTACCCTCGACAACGACGGCGCGCCCCGATGCCGCGCTCATCCGCGACCTCGAGGCGGCCCACCTGCACCCGTTGTGGGACCGCTACCAGCGCATTACACCGCCGGCACCCAAGGCCAAGGACAGCCCGCGACTGTGGGCCTGGCGCGACTTCGAGCCATTCGTGGAGCGTGCCGCGCGCGAAGTGCCGATCGAAGATGTCGAGCGGCGCGCCATCATCATGGCCCACCCGGCTTTTGGGGGTGCCACCATCACGACCAGCAATCTGCTGTCGGCCTTCACCGTGCTGCAGCCGGGTGACAAGGCGGTGCCGCACCGCCATACCGCCGCCGCGATCCGCTTTTCCACTCAGGCCGAAGGCGCGGTCACCATCGTCAATGGCCGGCGCTGCGAGATGTTGCCAGGCGACCTGGTGCTGACGCCGCCGATGTGCTGGCATGGCCATATCAACCAATCGTCGCAGCGCACGGTGTGGTTCGATGCCGCGAACATG
>CAIPUP010000007.1 GCA_903868285.1 uncultured beta proteobacterium | reverse complement strand
GGTCGCGTTGCAGCATTTCGACATAGGCCAGCAGGTGATGGCCAAAGCTGATCGGTTGCGCTACCTGCATATGGGTAAAGCCCGGCATCACGGTGTGTGCATGTTGCGAGGCCAGGCTGGCCAAGGCGTGTTGCACTTGCTGTAACAAGTGGTCCAGTTCGTCGATGGCATCGCGCAGCCAGAGCCGGATGTCGGTGGCCACCTGATCGTTGCGTGAACGGGCGGTGTGCAGCCGTTTGCCAGCCTCACCCACCAGTGCCGTCAGCCTGCGCTCGATATTCAGATGCACGTCCTCGGCCTCCAGCGACCAGACAAACTTGCCCTGTTCGATTTCCTTGGCGATCACAGCCAGTCCGCGGCGTATTGCCGCCAGATCGCGTTGGCTGATGAGCCCGCAGGCTTGCAACATCGCAGCATGCGCCAGCGAGCCACGGATGTCCTGTTGCGCCATGCGCCGGTCAAAGCGCTCCGAGGCGGTGTAGCGCTGCACTTGCAGGTCGACCGCTTCGGCAAATCGTCCCGACCAGGCCTTGGCGGTTCTCGTTGGCTTCATTGGCTTAGCAGATTTCGCTGCTTGAGCAGGTAGGCGGGCATTGTGGGCAGTGTTCTTGGGCAGGTTGGCCATGGTGTCAGTTGCCAGATATCGGAGGTTGAAAAGGCGGTGATGCGCAAGCGCTGCACGGCCGCGTAGCGATGTGTAAGCAGATGCGCTAAGTATTTGATTATAAGACCACATTCATGTGCTGATAGCAGCCTTCCCAGGCTTTGATTGGGGTCGCGCTAGCGCTTCGTGTAGCAGGGGCCCGTGGTAAAGCCTGGGTGATAACATCCGCGCCGAAGTTTTGCCGTGTCGCATCGCCCTTTGCTGCGCTATCGGCGTCTTTCTTGTTTATTCCCCTTATTCCCTCTGCCAGGTGGTCGACATGCTTCCGGACAAGCTGGTCATTGCCTCACGAGCCAGTCGCCTGGCGATGTGGCAATCCGAGCATGTGCAACAGCAACTGCAGCAGCGCTATCCCGGTCTGCGTGTGGAAATTCGCGCCATGAGCACGGCGGGCGATCGCATTCTGGATCGATCTCTGTCGAAGATCGGTGGCAAGGGCCTGTTCGTCAAGGAGCTGGAGGCGGCCCTGCAGGACGGCTCGGCCGATCTGGCGGTGCACTCCTGTAAGGATGTGCCGATGACGCTGCCACCGGGCTTCACGCTGGCAGCCATCCTGCAGCGCGAAGATGCGCGTGACTGTCTGGTGGCACCCGGTGCTGACGGGGCGGCTGCCTCAAGCAGATTGTCATCATTGGCGACGCTGCCGCCCGGGGCACGCATCGGCACCTCCAGCCTGCGACGTGAAGTGCAATTGCGCGCCCGCTACCCACAGCTGCAAATCCTGCCGGTACGCGGCAATCTCGACACGCGTCTGGCCAAGCTCGATCGCGGCGAATTCGATGCCATCGTGCTGGCCGCTGCCGGCTTGATGCGCTTGGGCCTGGCACATCGAATCTCGCGCTTGCTGACGGTGGAGGACAGTCTGCCGGCGCCCGGGCAGGGCGCATTGGCGATCGAGATTTGTGACGGTCGCGATGAACTGCGTGCCTTGCTGGCGCCGTTGCAGGACGCGCACACCGCGGCCTGCGTTAGCGCCGAGCGCAGTCTGGCGCGCGCACTCGGTGGTAGTTGCCAGGTGCCGCTGGCGGCCTATGCCTGCGCTGCCCAGCCGTCGAATTCCGCCGCGTCTGCAAGTTCGTCGATAAGTTCGCCAATAAGTTCGCCAATAAGTTCGCCAATACGACTGCGTGCCCTGGTGGCCGATCTGAGCGGACAGCAGGTGGTACGGGCCGAGGCCGAGGCTGATCCGACGCAGGCCGAGCAGCTTGGTCTGCGGGTGGCCGAGCGCATGCGCCAGGAAGGTGTGGAGGCCCTGCTGGCGGCGTTTCAATGAGTGGCACTGCCATGCCCTTGCGTCCGCAAGTCCTGCTGACGCGACCGCAGGCGCTGTCTGAGCGGCTGTCGCCTGCGTTGCAGGCCGCCGGATTGCAGGGTTTGATTCTGCCTGCCATCGAAATTCTTCCGCCGCCGCAACCGGCGCTGCTCTTGCAGACGCTGGAACGCTACCGTCAGGTCGATGGCCCGCAGGCGCTGGCGATTTTCGTCAGTCCGAGTGCGGTGCTGCAGGTGGCAGCTGTGCTGGCCGGACGTGACTGGCCCAAGGGATTGAAGCTGGCGGCGGTGGGTCAGGGTACCGCTGCACTGTTGCGCGAGTGCACTGGACAGGCGGTACTGGCGCCGGCTGATAGTGGTGACGGCGCAGCCTTGCTGGCCCTGCCTGCAATGCAGTCGCTGGCGCAGCGTACGGTGTTGCTGTGCCGCGGGCAGCGCGGCCGGGAAAGCCTGGTGCAGGGGCTACGCGCTGCCGGTGCGCAGCTCGAAGTGTTGTGCTGCTATGCGCGTGTCTGTCCGCAGCCGGATGCGCTGGCCTTGCAGCGCTTGCAGCACAGTCTGTCGGCTGAGGCTGGCGCGGCACGGCTGGTGGCCTGGGTGCTGGGCAGTGCCGAGGCGGCACACAACCTGCAGCAGCTGCTGCCGGATCAGGGACGTTGTCTGGCCCCGCTGCCGGTATTTGTGCCCCATGCGCGAGTGGCGGCAGTGGCGCGGCAATGCGGCTGGTTACATCCTCTGGTCTACCCGGGGGGGGATGCTGCACTACTGCAGGCTTTGCAAGCCTGGCGCGCAAGTGCGCCAGGCGGGGCATGAGCCAGGCCGTCGCGAAAAGCGCTGAAACCTGTACCGGGTTCCGGGCGGGCAGAGATTTTTTGCTACAGTTGAACGATGTCCTCTAACCACACTTCCTCACCTGCTGACGATAAGGTCAGTGGCCTTTCCGCCCAGCCTGCGTCGATGTCGGCGTCTCAAGCAACAAGCTCTGATGTCGCTGCAACGCGATCGTTGTGGCAACGCTGGTTGGATCGTCCGACACGCGTGTTGCTGGCGCTGCTGGGCTTGGTCGTGGTGTGGTTCTGCATCGAGACACGGCTGGAGCTGTCGGGCTTGCGTGAGGACGTCGCGCTGCGCTTCAAGGACACCAGCAGCGATAGCAAGGAAGCCCGCACTGCGGCTCGACTGGCGCAGGAGGCGGTGCATGAGGCACAGGCCAAGCTGGCCCAGATCGAGACCCGGGTGCAGGAAGCGCAGAGCCAGCAGCTGGCGCTGGAGACGCTGTATCAGGAGCTCTCGCGCAGCCGCGACGAATGGGTGGTGGCCGAAACCGAACAGATTCTCAGCATGGCCTCGCAGCAGTTGCAGCTGGCGGGCAACGTACAGGCCGCACTGGTGGCCTTGCAGACGGCCGATGCCCGTCTGGCACGCTCGGACCGGCCGCAGTTCCTGCCGCTGCGCAAGGCACTGTCGCGCGATATCGAGCGGCTCAAGCTGGTGCCGAACATCGACGTTAATGGCATCGCCTTGCGCATTGATCAGGCCATCGCTGCCGTGGACAGTCTGCCGCTGGCCTATGAGGCGCGCCCGCCGGTGGGTGACAGCCCCACGCCGCCGCCAGCACAAGGCGGTTTCTGGCAACGCCTGATGGATGAATTGCTCAATGAAATGCGTCAGTTGGTGCGTATTCAGCAGGTTGACCGGGTCGATGCTGCGGTGCTGGCGCCGGGCCAGGTCTACTTTCTGCGCGAGAACCTAAAACTGCGGTTGCTCAACGCCCGACTGGCGCTGCTGTCGCGCAACGACGCCAGCTATCGCGAAGACATGCGTATCGCGCAAGCCTGGACCGAGCGCTATTTTGATAGCCGTGCACGCGCCGTGACGGTGTTCGCCAATGGCCTGAAAACGCTGGCCGGCAGTGCGGTGGCAAGTGAATTGCCCAGTGTTGCAGACAGCCTGTCGGCAGTGCGTAGCTTTAAGCTCGCGCGCGAGATGCCAACCCGATGAACGCTGTAGCGATGAAAGCTGCAGCATGAGAGGCCTGTTGTGGTTGCTGGCGGCCTTCGCCCTGGCGGCGGGCGTATCGGTCGGACTGCGCGGCAGCGAAGGCTATGTGTTGGCCTATGTGCCGCCCTGGCGTATCGAGCTGTCGCTGATTCTCAGCGTGCTGCTGTTGCTGCTGGCATTCTTGCTCATGCATGGTCTGCTGCGGGCCATCAGTCATGTGCTGGCCTTGCCGGCCGAGGTGCGGGCATTTCGTCAGCGCAACGCCGATCGGCGTGCTGCCATTGCCCTGGCTGATGCGCTGGAGGCCTTGCACGCCGGACGCTTTGCGCGCGCCGAGCGCCTGGCTCGCGAGGCGCTGCAAGTCGGGGTGCAGCATCCGGCGCCGATGCTGCTGGCCGCGCGGGCGGCACAGCGCATGAAGGCATACGAACGGCGCGATACCTGGCTCGAGCGCATTGGCAGCGAATTCCCCAAGTCGCGCGATGCCATGCTCACGCTCAAGGCCGAGTGCCTGATCGATCAACGGCAGTTCGACGCGGCGCGCAGCGTGTTGCATGGCCTGCATGCCGGCGGTCCGCGCCATATCGCCAGTCTGCAGTTGCTGTTGCGGGCCGAGCAGGGTTGTGGCAACTGGGCCGAGGTGGTGCGTCTGGCGCGTCTGCTGGAAAAGCGCGACGCCCTGGCCAGCGAGGCGGCTGCCGGTGTGGTGGTGGCAGCGCGTCTGTCGCAGCTGACAGCGCAGGCGGGTGATTTGCAGCGCCTGCAGCTCACCTGGCGCAGCATGGATGAGCAAGAGCGCCGGCATCCGCGACTGGTGGCGGTGGTGGCGCGAGCCTTTGCCAGCCATACCGACGAACTTGCGGCCCGGCGCGTGCTGGAGTTGGCGCTGGAAGCCGAGTGGGATGCCGAGCTGGTGTTGCTGTATGGCCAGACGGTCGCGGCTGAGGCACTGCCACGCATCGAGCAGGCCGAAGCCTGGCTGTTGCGCCGGCCGCAGGATGCCGAGTTGTTGCTCACGCTAGGCAGGTTGTGTCTGTTGCAGTCGCTCTGGGGCAAGGCGCAGCGCTATCTCGAGGCCAGTGATGCGCTGTCCTCCGAGGTCGGCTCGGAGGACTTCAGTGCTGCGCTGGCATTGGCGCAACTGTTCGATCAACAAGGCCGTGCCGATGCCGCCCGGCAGTACTACCGGCGGGCCGCGCTAGGGCTGCGGGAAAAATCCTAAAAAAACAATAAAAACAATAACTTAAGAGAATCAGCGGGGCGGCAGCTGGGCCCAGTCATGGGCTTGCAAATAGCGCTGATACAGCCTGGCCTCGGCACTGCCGGGTTCGGGCTGCCAGTCGTAGCGCCAGGCCACCTGTGGCGGCAGTGACATCAGGATGGATTCGATGCGTCCGCCGAACTGCAGTCCGAACAGCGTGCCACGGTCGTACACCAGATTGAACTCGACATAGCGTCCGCGCCGATAGGCCTGGAAGGCACGTTCGCGTTCACCATAGGGCATATCCTTGCGCCGCTGCAGGATGGGCAGATAGGCCGCCAGGAAATGGCTGCCGACACTGCGCATCAGTGCGAATGCGCTGTCAAAGTCGGGCTGGTTCAGGTCATCGAAAAAAATGCCGCCGATGCCGCGTGGTTCATTGCGATGCTTGAGAAAGAAGTACTCGTCGCACCATTGCTTGTAGTGCTGATAGCGCGCATGGCTGCCTTCGCCCCAGGGTGCCAGCGCATCGCGGCAGGTCTGGTGGAAATGCTGGCAGTCTTCGTCAAAGCCGTAGTAGGGCGTGAGGTCCATGCCACCGCCAAACCAGAACACCGGCGCGGCATCGTCGGCTGTGGCATGCGCGACAAAGCAGCGCACATTCATATGCACCGTCGGCGCATAGGGATTGCGCGGATGCAGCACCAGCGATACGCCCATGGCCTCGAACGCGCGCCCGGCCAGCTCCGGGCGTTGCGCGCTGGCCGACGACGGCAGCTGGGTGCCGCGTACATGTGAATAGGCCACGCCGCCGCGCTCGAGTACCGCACCGCCTTCGCTCACTCGCGTATCGCCACTGCCACCCTGATTGGGACGCTGCCAGGTGTCGCAGCGAAAGGCCTGGCCGTCGATGCCTTGCAGTGCGTCGACGATGTCGTTTTGCAGCTGCTGCAAGAAGGCGCGAACCGGTGCGGTGTCGATGTGGTGTGGGTTTGTGACTTGGGTCATGGTGATTGCGCTGCGCTCGGGGCGAACGGCTCAGCGACGCGGTGTTTCGGGACGGGAATTCACGGCGCGCGGGTTCACGGCGCGATCCCCGATGTCGTGGCGATATTGCATGCCGTCAAACTGGATCGACTCGATGGCCTGATAGGCCAGGCGTTGCGCCATCTTCACCGAGTCCCCCAGTGCAGTCACGCACAGCACCCGTCCGCCGCTGGTCTGCAGCGTTGTTCCGGCGGTGGTGGCGGGCTTGCCCTGCGTCGTGCGATGGGTTCCGGCATGGAACACCCGCACCGCTTCGCTGGGTGCCGGAATGCCACTGATCACATCGCCCTGACGCGGCGCTTCGGGATAGCCTGCGGCAGCCAGCACCACACCCAGCGCGGTACGACGATCCCATTCGGCCTCGACCTGATCCAGTCGACCGGCCACTGCTGCTGCGATCAGCGCATACAGATCGCTTTTCAGGCGTACCAGGATGGGCTGTGTCTCCGGATCGCCAAGACGGCAATTGAACTCCAGCACCTTGATGTCGCCGTCCGGCCTGATCATCAGCCCGGCATACAGAAAGCCGCTGTAGGGATGCCCTTCGGCCGCCATGCCGGTGAGCACCGGCTGGATGACTTCGCGCACTACGCGCGCATGGATTTCCGGCGTCACCACCGGTGCTGGCGAGTAGGCGCCCATACCTCCGGTGTTGGGGCCGAGATCACCATCACGCAGACGCTTGTGATCCTGGCTGGTGGCCAGTGCCAGTACATGGCTGCCGTCGCACATGACGATGAAGCTGGCTTCTTCGCCTTCGAGAAAATCCTCGATCACGATGCGCCGGCCAGCTGCGCCCATGGTGTTGCCCAGCAGCATATCGTCCACTGCCTGATGCGCCTGATCCAGAGTGGTGGCCACCACCACGCCCTTGCCCGAGGCCAGGCCATCGGCCTTGACCACAATCGGTGCGCTGCGGGCATCGAGATAGGCATGGGCAGCGGCGGCATCCTCGAACGCGGCAAAGCCGGCGGTGGGAATGTGATGTCGCTGCATGAATTGCTTGGCAAATTCCTTCGAGCTCTCCAACTGGGCGCAAGCCTGACGCGGACCGAAGATAGCCAGACCGCGTGACTGGAACAGATCGACGATGCCGGCCGCCAGCGGCGCCTCCGGTCCGACCACGGTGAGCTGTATGCCTTCATCCTGGGCGAATTGCGCCAGCGCTTGGATATCGGTCAGCGGCAGGTTCTCCAGCCCCGGCTCGGTGGCGGTACCGCCATTGCCCGGAGCGACATAGACCTTCTGCACCCGCGGGCTCTGGGTCAGGCGCCAGGCGATGGCATGTTCACGGCCACCGGAACCTATCACTAACAGTTTCATGCGGCACTTTCTCTTGCGAAGTAGGAATGACTGGGAAGGGGCTGTCTCAATGTCGGGAGTGTCAATGCCAGAAGCGTCAATGCCGGAAGTGGCGCACGCCGGTGAAGGCCATGGCGACATCCTGTTCGTCTGCGGCGGCGATCACTTCGGCATCGCGTACGCTGCCGCCGGGCTGCACGATGGCGCGCGCACCGGCGGCCACCACGACGTCGACACCATCACGGAACGGGAAGAAGGCATCTGAGGCCACCACCGAGCCTTGTAAATCCAGCCCCGCATTGGCGGCCTTGATGCCGGCAATGCGGGCGCTGTCGACCCGGCTCATTTGTCCTGCGCCAACGCCGAGGGTACGACCATCGCGGCAGAACACGATGGCATTGGATTTCACAAAGCGCGCCACCTGCCAGGCAAAGGCCAGATCACGCGACTGCGCGGCATCGGGCTGACGACGGCTGACGATGCGCAGGCCGTGGCTATCGGTCACTGGCAGCTGATCGCTTGCCGAGACATTGGCGTCTGGTGTTTGCACCAGCAGGCCGCCGCCGACACGCTTGTAGTCCAGCGCCGGACTGCTGTCCTGTGCCGCCAGCAGCGCTTGCACCAGCACCCGGATATTCGGTTTCCCGGCCAGTATTGTCAGCGCTTCGTCGCTGTAGCCGGGTGCGATCAGCACCTCCATGAATTGCTGCACCAGCACTTCGGCGGCAGCAGCATCGACCGTGACATTGAAGGCGATGATGCCGCCGAAGGCCGAAGTCGGGTCGGTGGCAAAGGCGCGCTCATAGGCGCTGCGGGCCGAGTCGCCCAGGGCCACGCCGCAGGGGTTGGCATGCTTGACGATGACGCAGGCCGGCTGCGTTGTGGCAAAGCTGCGCACACATTCCCAGGCGGTATCGGCATCGGCGATGTTGTTGAACGACAGTTCCTTGCCTTGCAGCTGACGCGCACTGGCAATGCCGCCGGTGTCACCCTGCTCATCGCGATAGAAGGCCGCCGACTGATGCGGATTCTCGCCGTAGCGCATGTCCTGCAGCTTGTGAAACTGCAAGCCCAGCACTTGCGGAAACAGCTGCGGAAACAACGCCTGCGGTTGCGCCTGTCCCTGATCATCCAGGCCGGTGAGGTAATTGGCGATGGCGTTGTCGTAGGCCGCGGTGTGCGCAAAGGCTTTTTTGGCCAGTGCCAGACGCATCTCGCCCGAGGTGCCGCCCGGGGTGCCGTCCGGGGTTCCGTCATTCGTGCGCAGCGCCTGTAGCAGCGCCGGGTAGTCGGCCGGGTCGGTGACGATGGCCACGCCAGCGTGGTTCTTGGCTGCAGCGCGCACCATGGTCGGGCCGCCGATATCGATATTCTCGATCGCCTCTTGCAGCGTGCAACCGGCGCGTGCCACGGTCTGGCGAAACGGATACAGGTTGACCACCACCAGATCGATGGGCGTGATGCCAGCGGCCTGCAGTGCTGCCATGTGCGCCGGGTCATCGCGTCGGGCCAGGATTGCGCCATGGATGGCCGGATGCAGGGTCTTGACCCTGCCATCGAGCATCTCGGCCATGCCGGTGACGCTGGCCACTTCAGTCACCGCAACGCCGGCCTGCGTCAGTGCCGCGGCCGTGCCGCCGGTGGACAGCAATTGCACTCCAGCCTGATGCAGGCCCTGCGCCAGTTCAATCAATCCGGTCTTGTCCGAGACGCTGATCAATGCCCGTTTGATTGCTATGCGCATGCTGGTTCACCGCGGTGTGGAATGACGCAGCCCTGGGTCGAGCGGGGCGAGGCTGCTGGCGCCGAATGCATAGTTGTGACTGCGTTGCTGGCTGCGTGGTTGCGGCTTAAACCTTGATATTCAGTGTCTGCACTTTCTTGCGCAGGGTATTGCGGTTGATGCCCAGCATCTCGGCTGCGATGGACTGATTACCTTCGGCCTTGTGCAGCACCGTCTCGATCATCGAGCGCTCGACATTGCCCAGCACCATGTCGTAAATGCCACGCGCCGGTTCACCATCCAGATCCTTGAAATAGCGCTCCAGCGATTGCCGTACGCAATCGCCGATTTCATTCTGCTGCTTCATGCCCTGCACTCCAAATCGGTTTGCCGCAGCGCGCTGTTGTCGCAACCAGGCGACAGCACGCTCGTACGTGTTCTGTTGAGGCCTCAGGCGGCTATGGATTGATCCAAAGCGGCTTGATCCAATGCGGCTTGATCCAAAGCGGCCTGCACCGGCGCCTGCGCAATTGACGTCTCGCCGCTGACTTCTTCGCTGACATACTGCAGCCGCAGCGCCTGCTGACCGACTTGCAGGAAAAAGGCATCCACCGCCGCCAGTTGCTGCTCGCAGCTCTCGAGCCGGTTCATCATGTGTCGGAACGAGGCCGAGTTGGCCAGGCCCTTGGTGTACCAGGAAATATGTTTGCGAGCGATACGCACCCCGGTATCGCGGCCATAGAAGGCATACAGCGAATGCAGATGCTCCACCAGCACCTGATGGATTTCTGTCACCAGCGGCGGCGGTAGTTCTTCACCGGTATCGAGAAAGTGCGCGATCTCGCGGAATATCCACGGCCGGCCCTGCGCCGCACGGCCGATCATCACGCCATCGGCGCCGGTGTACTGCAGCACATGCTGCGCCTCCTGCGGCGAGCAGATGTCGCCATTGGCCACCACCGGCAGCTGCGTGGCGCGCTTGACCTCGCGGATGGTGTCGTACTCGGCATGGCCGCTGTAGCCACAGGCGCGGGTACGGCCATGCAGTGACAGCAGGCGGATACCGCTTTGTTCGGCGATGCGGGTGATAGTGAGGGCGTTGCGGCTTTCCTTGTCCCAGCCGGTACGAAACTTCAGCGTCACTGGCACCGACACCGCCTGCACCACCGACTCCAGAATGCGACCGACCAGCACCTCGTCGCGCAACAAGGCCGAGCCGGCGTGTGTGTTGCACACCTTCTTGGCCGGGCAGCCCATGTTGATGTCGATGATCTGCGCGCCATGGTCGACATTGAAGCGCGCCGCATCGCCCATCATTTGCGGATCAGCGCCGGCAATCTGCACCGAGATCGGATCGACTTCGCCTTCATGATTGGCGCGACGGCGGGTTTTCTCGCTACCCCAGAGCAGCGAGTTCGAGGCCACCATTTCCGATACCGCCATGCCGGCGCCCAGGCGCTTGCACAACTGGCGAAATGGCCGATCCGTCACGCCAGCCATGGGTGCGACGAACAGGTTGTTGCGAAGAATGTGATTGCCGATTTGCATAAAAATCGTTATAAATCAATAACTTACAGTTATTTTAGAGTGTCCGGCGAGGGGCTGCGTTCGGGCTCTGCTGTGTTGGCTGCAAAGCGGTGATGCGAAGTGTTGATGCGCTGTCGGCGCAGCCAAAAATGGAGCCCGGCAAAAAAGGAGCGCAACTATACCCAAAGCAGGGCTGATCGCACAGCGTCGCACAGCGGGCGTTGCTTCAAGGCAATGCGCGCCAGCCGTGCATCAGTCGCCGCGCAAAGCTGTTGCGCAGCGGGCGCAGGCCGTTGAGCGCGGCCAGGCCCAGTCCACGCAGCGCCGGTAATGGTGCGGCTTGCGCCAGAAACCCGCGCGCCAGGCCGTCGGTCAGGCCAACGATCAGCCGCCGGTCGCTGCGGCGTGTTGCGAGGTAGCGCTGACAGAAGGCAGCCTCTCCCAGGCTTGTGATGTCGCTGCAATCGGCGATGGCTTGGGCCAGCTCCCAGGCATCGCGCAAGCCCAGATTGAATCCCTGTCCGGCCACCGGATGCAGCGTCTGCGCGGCGTTGCCGATGCGCAGCACGCCTGTGTCATGGGCCGTTGCATTCGTCGTGCTTGCCTGCGACAGCCGCAAGGGAAAGCTGACGCAGGGCGTCAGCTGCTGCAAGCGCGCATAGCGATCCCCCCATGCTTGCTGCAGTGCTTGCAGCAACGCTGGCTGTGGCAGCGCCATGCGACGTGTCGCTTCGGCATTCGACATCGCCCACACCACGGCCAGTGTGGCGCCGTGATGCGTGTTGCGGTCTTGCCCTGGCGACGGCGCGGGTAACGGTGCGGGCGGCGGTGCGGGTATCAGCGCAGTTGACAGCGCGGGCAACAACGCCAGCGGTCCCTGTGCAGTGAAGCGCTCCCAGGCAGTGTGCGCCGGACAGCCTTCGGCGCGCACGGTAAACACCAGTGCGGTTTGCTGGTAGTCACGCCGAAGCGTGTTGGCGGATTCGCCTTCGGCGATGACCAGCAGCCGGGCGCGCACTTGTTGGTGGATTTGATCGTCCAGCGCCGGGGAACTTCCCGCATCGGCAGCCTGTCGCTGTACCGGGATCAGCCGGTAGCCATCGCTCATCGCCGTGGACAACGCGGCGTCGTTCTCGTCCGGGGGCGGCGGATCGACCAAGCGTGCCTGCAGCCTGGGTACGTCGCTGGCCTGCTGAGATAGCGCAGCGACCAGACTGTCATAGCTGGCGACATAACCCAGCGCCGGCTGTTGCAGGTCACTGGCGTGGATGCGGGTCTGGCCAAAAT
>CAIPUP010000006.1 GCA_903868285.1 uncultured beta proteobacterium | reverse complement strand
GGCCTGGGCAGCGCCGGCCTTGAAGGCATCGCCCATGCCCTGCATCGCACTCATCGCCGCCTGCTGCATTTCGAGCGCCTGCACATGCATGCGCAGCATCGACAGATTCATGTTCAGCCAGTTCTCCACCGAGCGCAGATCGGCGATGCGCTTGGCGATCTCGGCCGGGTCCATGGCCGGCATGGCCGAGGCCATGTTCGGCATGCCGGCACCCATTGCGCCTCCCAAGCCCGCCCCCATACCCCCGGGCGGCATGCCGAAGGACGACCAGAACGACTTGAGCAGTTCAAACGGATCAGACGGGGTAGCAGACATGACCGACTCCCTTCAGAAAAGCCGCTTTTGATCGCGCGCGGCGTTGGTATCGACCACCGTCAAGGCGGTCATATTGACGATGCGTCGCACCGTCGAAGAAGCGGTCACGATGTGCACCGGCTTGGCGGCACCGAGCAAGATGGGGCCGATGGTGATGCCGTCACCGGCTGCAGTCTTGAGCAGATTGAAGGCAATGTTGGCGGCATCCAGCGTCGGCATGATCAGCAGGTTAGCCTCGCCCTTGAGACGCGAGTTGGGGAAGCTGGCCATACGCAACGGCTCGGACAGCGCCGCATCACCATGCATCTCGCCCTCGACTTCCAGTTCGGGTGCGGCCTGCTGGATCAGACCCAGCGCACGACGCATCTTGCCGGCCGAGGGGGAATCGCTGGTGCCAAAGGACGAGTGCGACAGCAAGGCCACCTTGGGCACCATGCCGAAGCGGCGCACCTCCTCGGCCGCCAGTACCGTCATCTCGGCAATCTGTTCGGCGCTCGGATCGGCATTGACATAGGTGTCGCAGATGAACACCGTGCGCTTGGGCAGCATCAGCATGTTCATGGCATAGAAGTGCTGCACGCCGGGACGGCGACCGATCACCTGATCGACATAATTCAGATGCAGGGCATGCGTGCCAAAGGTGCCACAGATCATGCCGTCGGCCTCGCCGCGATGGATCATCATCGCGCCGATGAGTGTCAGGCGGCGACGCATCTCGATCTTGGCGTATTGCATCGACACACCGCGGCGCTGCGTGAGACGGAAATACTCTTCCCAGTATTCGCGATAGCGCGGATCAGATTCAGGATTGACCAGATCGAAATCGACCCCAGCCTGCATGCGCAAGCCGAACTTGGCCACCCGCTTTTCCACCACCGCCGGACGACCGATGACGATGGGACGCGCCAGGTGCTCGTCGATCACCACCTGCACCGCACGCAGTACTCGCTCCTCTTCACCTTCGGCATAGACGATGCGCCGACGCGGCCCGCTCTTGGCAGCAGCGAACAGGGGCTTCATCGCCAACCCTGAGTGATAGACAAACTGTTGTAACTGATCGCGATAGGCATCGAAGTCGCTGATCGGGCGCGTCGCAACGCCGGAATCCATCGCTGCCTTGGCCACCGCCGGTGCGATCTGCGCGATCAGGCGCGGATCAAACGGCTTGGGAATCAGATACTCCGGGCCGAAGTTGAGGTTCTGCTCGCCATAGGCAGCGGTCACCACTTCGGACTGCTCGGCCATCGCCAGATCGGCAATCGCACGCACCGCTGCCAGCTTCATGGCCTCGTTGATCTGCGTGGCACCGACATCCAGCGCACCACGGAAAATGAAGGGAAAGCACAGCACATTGTTGACCTGGTTCGGATAGTCCGAACGGCCGGTAGCAATCACCGCATCGTCGCGTACTGCTTTCACCAGGTCGGGCAGGATCTCCGGCTCGGGATTGGCCAGCGCCAGGATCAGCGGTCGTGCCGCCATCTGCTTGACCATGTCCTGCTTGAGCACCTTGCCGGCCGACAGCCCGAGAAACACATCGGCCCCGACGATGATCTCGCCCAGGGTACGGGCATCGGTGACACGGGCATAGCGCGCCTTGTTGTCATCCATCTGCTCGGCACGCCCCTGCCACACCACGCCGCAAATGTCCGAGACCCAGATGTTTTCCTTTTTCACCCCGACATGCACCAGCAGATCGAGACACGCCAGGGCCGCAGCGCCGGCACCTGAGCACACCAGCTTCACCTGCTCGATGGGCTTGCCTACCACCCGCAGTCCATTCATCACCGCTGCGCCGACGATGATGGCGGTGCCATGCTGATCATCATGGAACACCGGGATTTTCATGCGCTCGCGCAGCTTGCGCTCGATGTAGAAACACTCCGGCGCCTTGATGTCCTCGAGATTGATGCCACCGAAGGTGGGCTCGAGCGCGGCGATGATGTCCACCAGTTTGTCCGGGTCGCGCTCATCGAGTTCGATGTCAAAGCAATCGATACCGGCAAACTTCTTGAACAGCACCGCCTTGCCTTCCATCACCGGCTTGGCGGCGAGCGGACCAATCGCACCCAGACCGAGCACCGCCGTGCCATTGGTCACAACACCGATGAGGTTGCCACGCGAAGTGAGCTGGGTTGCCTCGGCCGGATCGCGCACGATCTCCTCGCAGGCGGCCGCAACACCGGGCGAATAGGCCAGCGCCAGATCGCGCTGGTTGACCAGTCCCTTGGTGGGCGTTACGGAGATTTTTCCCGGCTTGGGAAACCGATGGTAGTCGAGCGCGGCTCGTCTGATGTTCTCGTCCATGACGCCTTCCGGTGAGTCGACGCAGGAGGTGTCTGCGTCCAGAGAACAATTATAGTCGCGTGAACTTTTTTACCTCAGCCGCTGGCGCAGCCATCGGGACAGTGTTCAGCAGACCGGGACAAGCGCAGCAAGCGAGGCAGCGCAGGCGTGCCTTACACCGACTTGCCGCGCGGCTCGGGTAGCGGTAATGCGGCGGCGCGCGACAGTGCGGCCTTGAGACGATCCTTTTCCGCCAGGATGCGCTGGGCGTACTGGTTCGAGCTGTCCGCGCTGGCACCGGCGTACAGCTGCAGCCCGGGTGCCACGCCACCAGCGCGGCGCATGCAATCCTTCAGGATCTGCGCACCGACGGTGATATTGGCCTGCGGATCAAACAAGGCGTCATCGCCGCCCAGACTGAGCAGCTTGTCCTGATGCTGCGCCGGAATGATCTGCATCAGTCCTTTGGCACCCATCTCACTCTCGGCAATCGGGTTAAAACGCGACTCGACCGCGATCACCGCCACGATCAGCAGCGGATCGAGGCCGAAGCGCTGACCGGCGCTGAAAGCCGTCAGCACCAGTTGCTCGGCCATATCCGAGGCAATGCGATATCGCCGCGCCACATTGGCC
>CAIPUP010000005.1 GCA_903868285.1 uncultured beta proteobacterium | reverse complement strand
TGCCACCAGTATCAGATCGCGATCACGCGATAACGAGATATGTCCCATGCTGTCAGGGATGCGCGCATCCCAAAGATCGGTCGACACCGGCTGTCCGGTAAGGGCCTGCAAACTGGCCGCCGTAATGAAGCGTGCGCCAGCCGCTGTCAGCACCACGCGCACATCCGCACCGGCCTTGATCAACAAACGCGCCAGTAGCGCCGACTTGTAAGCAGCAACGCCTCCGCTGATGCCAAGAAGAATACGTTTGCCTTGCAGCGGAAGAAGAACGGCCTTCACTGCAGGCACACGTCGGCGTGCTTTGCTCGGGCTTGTCATCGCGCTTGGCATCGTGGCGTTATCCCATAGGTTTCGTAAGGGGCAGATTCTATCCAGCTTTTCAAGCCAGCCCTTTTTACCCTGCACTGTTCACATACATCCAAGCATGGCGCCAAGAATATCCCGCTATGAACATCCCGCTATGCCCCCCTCTATGACCAGCCCACTATGACCATCCGCGACTGGCCCGTGCAACAGCGTCCGCGCGAGCGCTTGCTGGCACTCGGCCCGCAAGCCCTGACCGATGCCGAGCTGCTGGCAATCTTCCTGCGCACCGGCATACGCGGACGCAGCGCGGTACAACTGGCACAAGACCTGATCACGCAACAGGGATCACTGGCGCGCTTGCTGCACCAGGGACTCTCCTCGCTGCATCTGCCAGGCCTGGGCAATGCCAAGAAAGCCCAGCTCGGGGCAGTGCTCGAAATGGCCCGCCGCGCCCTGCACCAGGATCTGCAGCAACGCGATGCCATGAATTCGCCCCAGACCGTACGCGACTATTTGCAACTGCTGCTCGGACACAAGCAACACGAAGTCTTCGTCATGCTTTGCTTGGATGCACAGCACCGGGTGATCTCGGTGGAAGAGCTGTTTCGCGGCACCCTCACGCAGACCAGCGTCTATCCGCGCGAAGTGATCAAGACTGCACTCGCCGCCAACGCCGCCGCGGTGATCTTTGCCCATAACCACCCATCCGGATTGGCCGATCCCAGCGCTGCCGACGAAACCCTCACCCGCAGCCTGCGTCAGGCATTGTCACTGGTGGACATCCGCGCCCTGGACCACCTCATCATCGCCGGCAACCACAGCCTGTCGTTCGCCGAACGCGGCCTGATGTGAAGCAATGCACCCGAAAGAATGCCAGCCGCCGCTCACCGATTTAAAAAATTCTCAATATAATCAATAAGTTATGGCAATATTGTTTCAGCATAGGGGTTGAATTCAACGGCGGCTCTTGAACCCCCTGCCCAGCATCGTGTATAGTGACGGGCTTTTCGCAGCTCTCATCGATTTGCCGTTTTTCTTGCGCGGCCAAGGACTTGGGGCTCGAAAATCCGCTTAGCAGTTCGGCCTCGGTACGGTCCGGTTGGCGCATTCGCCCAGCCCCGCTTATCGAAGACTTTTTTGGATTGGAGTCGCACATGGCACGCGTTTGCCAAGTCACGGGCAAGAAGCCCATGGTCGGGAACAATGTTTCCCATGCCAATAACAGAACCAAGCGTCGTTTTCTGCCCAACCTGCAATATCGCCGGTTCTGGCTTGAAAATGAAAAGCGCTGGATCAGCTTGCGCATTTCGATGGCTGCTCTGCGCACCATCGACAAAAAGGGCATCGAAGTGGTGCTCGAGGAAATGCGCGCCAGCGGCGCGCTGTAATAGCGCCATTCTTGCCCGGCATCAGGAGCCAACGCCATGAGAGAAAAGATCAAACTGGAGTCGACCGCAGGTACCGGTCACTTCTACACCACCGACAAGAACAAGCGCACCAAGCCGGACAAGATGGAAATCAAAAAGTACGATCCGAAGGCGCGCAAGCATGTGATCTACAAGGAAACCAAGATCAAGTAAGACCCTGATCTGATCGCGGCGCAGCAGTCCGCAACATTCGTAGTTCGGACGACAAGCCGCCAATAAAAAACCCGCCAGTGCAAACCGGCGGGTTTTTTTATTGGCCTGGCCAGATTTACCTGGCTAGTTCACGAGCCGATCGCGCACTTCAGGCATAGCTGCGCAAACGCAGCGAAAAATCCTGCAACTGCTGCACGCCACTGGCCTCGGCACGGTGGCACCAGTCCTGCAACTGCGCCAGCAACTGATCCTTGGAAGCGGTCGAGCGCTCCCAGATCGCCTCCAGCTCATGCCGCATCACATACACCGTTGCCAGCGCCCGGCTGCGGGCCAAGCCCTGCTGCAACTGCTCTCGCTCCGGCGCCTGCAGGGTTTTTTCATTGCGATACAGACTGGCTTTGAGCGCTTCCAGTTTCAATGCGTCCTGGGGCGCGACGGTACGCAGCTTGGCGATTTCTTCGACATAAAGCGTACGCAGCGACTTGACGTATTTCGATAGCACGTCGTAACGATGGGTAATCACCGCCTGCAAGGTATCGAAATCGCAAACCGGCTTGGCTGATTCATGGAATTTGGGCATCGCCGCCACATGTTTTACATGCGCCAGACCCATTATTTCCAGGATGCGGATGTACATCCAGCCGATATCGAACTCGTACCACTTGGCCGAGAGCTTGGCTGATGAAGCATAGGCATGGTGATTGTTATGCAGTTCTTCGCCACCGATCAGAATGCCCCAGGGAAAGAGATTGCGACTGGCGTCTGGCACATCGGTCGCCCAGTTGCGATAGCCCCAGAAATGACCGATGCCATTGATGACACCAGCCGCCCAGAACGGAATCCAGGCAATCTGTATCGCCAGAATCACCAGGCCGGGAACGATGCCGAACAACGCGATGTTGATCAGCCCCATGATGGTCAGGCCAAGCACCGAAAAGCGGTTGTAGACATTGCGTTCGATCCAGTCATCCGGCGTGCCGTGACCGTAGCGCTCGATGGTGTCCTTGTTATGCGACTCTTTGACATACAGAAACACGCCGGTCCACAGCACTTTGTTCAGACCGTGGATCTGTGGGCTGTGCGGATCATCGACGGTTTCGCATTTGGCGTGATGCTTGCGGTGAATGGCTGCCCATTCCTTGGTCACCATGCCGGTGGTCATCCACAACCAGAGCCGGAAAAAATGACTGACTGCGGGATGCAGGTCAAGCGCCCTGTGCGCCTGATGACGATGCAGAAAAATCGTCACCGAAGCAATGGTGATATGGGTCAGCCCCAAAGTCACCAGAACCAGGCCCCACCATGGCAGGTCAAGCGCGCCAGAAAAAAACATGTAAACCCCTTTTTCTACAAAGTTGCTGCGAATTCTACGGCAAGCCTTTGAAACGGCAATGACAAGAGCGCGATATTTATCGCAATTTTCTCTCGTTACGCAGATGCATTAAAAAACCTTAACTTGCATCACGCTCCTGCAACGAGATCGACTTCGATGGCATCTGATGCACCACTCGCTGCGGATAAGGAATATCGATACCGTGGGCGCGAAACGCCTTGACGATGGCGCGATACAGGTCCGAGCGTATGCCTTGCATGCCTAGCTGCGGATCATTCAACCAGGCACCCAGTTCCAGATCGATACCGCTATCGGCCATGCGCAACACCAGAGCTGCTGGTGCCGGTTCGGCCAGCAGACGCGGATGTTCGCGCGCCAGTGCCACCAGCACCGACAGCGCCTGTTCAATATCGCTGTCATAACCCACCTGCACCTGTACCGTCACCCGCACCAGGTTGTCACTGTGAGTATGGTTTTGTATTGTCTGCGTGATCAGGGTTTCATTCGGAATGATGGCCTCGCGTCCGTCGCTGGCCTTGACCACCACATAACGCGAGGTAATGTTTTTCACCACACCATTGAACTGATCCGCGGTGATGACATCACCAATGCGTATCGAACGATCCAGCAGGATGATGAAACCCGAAACATAGTTACTGGCAATTTTCTGCAGTCCAAAGCCAAGACCCACACCCAGCGCGCCGCCAAACACCGACAACACGGTGAGGTCGATCCCCACCAGCGGTAATACCAGCAACACTGCCATCACCACCAGCAACGAGCGCAGCAAGCGCGACAGCGCCACGCGCGAACTACTGTGCAGCGATTCGGCCTGCATCAGTCGCGCCTCCACCGCAGCGCCCACCCACAGTGCAAAAAGTAGCGTCACCACAGTCCAGAACACCGCCTGCAATACCAACCACAGCGTGACACGCCGCCCCGGCAACAACAGCCGGATCGAATCCAGAAAGCCGATCAATTCCGGCAACAGGCCGGTCAGATGCAGCGCCAGCGCGCTCCACACCATGACCGAAGCGCTGCGCTCGAACGCCATCAGCAGGTTGCCTTGGGGGAGAACACTGCGCATCAGATAGACCATGAAGCGCACCACCACCAGCGAGCCCAGCAATGACACCGCCAGATGCAACAGATTGACGTGATGCCACAAAGCCAGCACTGGCCGCGCCGCCAACACCAACAGCAAGGCCAGCAGCGGGAACAGGATGCGACGCAGCCCATCCAGGCCAAAGCGCATGGCATCACCGGCCCGGCTATGTGGCACGGCTGAGCCCAGCAGTCTGCGCGACACATAGCGACGCAGGCTACGAACCATCAGCCAGGCTAGCGTCAGACATAGCCCCAACACCAGCGCCTGCCACAGCACCTGCGGATCACTCAAGTCGTGCCATAGATCCAGCAGCAAGCGACCGACCGAAGCTGGGAGATTGTTGGGCATGCTCATCCTCCGCTGCGCGCCTCGGCATAGGGCAGCGCATCGCGACGATGACGCTCCCAGTTGGCCAGATAGGCACGGGTAAGTTCGGCATGACGGCGGAACACCATCACGTTCTCGGCGTTGCGATGCTGCGCCGCCTGGGTCCAGTTGTAACTGCCACCAATCACTGCCTGCTCTGGCCAGCCGGCATCGAGGATCATCAACTTGTTATGCGCGCTGAGGTAACGCACTTCCAGCCAGACCGGGATATGTGCTGCCACCAGTTCTGGAATGCGCGAGTTATCGCTGTTGAACAACTGTTCGCGATCGGCCAGTACCCGCACATCCACGCCACGCTGGCGGGCTGCGATCAGCGCTGCGGCAATGGCACGACTGGTGAAGCTGTAGGCCTGTACCAGCACCTGGTGCCTGGCCTCGGCTATCGTTTTGACGATCAGCGCCTCGGCATCGTCCCAGGGTGTGAATGCCACTTGCACCGTACCGGCAGCACGCAGCGGCGCAGCCGCTGGCGCACCCTGGTTCTGTGCCAGCGCCGGCACACTGCTGACCAGCAGCGTCAACATCAATAAGCACAGCCAACTGCCATGCCGTGCTGTCCTGCCGCGCATATTCAACGCCGTTCCAGCACCGCAGCGAAAAAGCCGTCCGTGCCATGCAGATCCGGACGCAGCTCGAGGCAATCGCCGGTTCCCTCGGGCAAGGGAATGCGCGCTGCGCTGAGTACCTCGGAGGCCGGCACCAGATGCCATTCCGGATGTGCCGCGAGAAAGGCATCCACCACGCCGCGATTTTCTTCTGCCAGCAAACTGCAGGTGGCATAGACCAACCGTCCACCCACCCGCGGCAGGCGCGCGGCCGAGGCGAGAATCCGCGTCTGCTTGGCCACCATCTCCAACACATCGCCCGGCTTCTGGCGCCACTTCAGATCGGGATTACGGCGCAGCGTACCCAGCCCGCTGCACGGCGCATCCACCAGCACCCGGTCGATCTTGCCGGCCAGCCGGCCGATACGCGGATCGCGTTCGCTGTCGACCCGTTGCGGATGCACGTTGGATAAACCGGAGCGCGCCAGGCGCGGCTTGAGCGCCGCCAGTCGGTGATCAGAGACATCGAAGGCATACAGCCGCCCGGTAGAGCGCATCAGCATGCCCAGGGCTAGCGTCTTGCCGCCAGCACCGGCACAGAAATCCACCACCATGTCGCTGCGCTGCGGCGCCATCAGCCAGGCGATGAGCTGACTGCCCTCGTCCTGCACCTCCAGCAGCCCCTCGACAAACAGGGGGTGACGATTGATCGCCGGCTTGCCCACCAGACGAATGCCGGCCGGGGAATACGGCGTGGGCTGGGCCAGAAAGCCCGCCGCGTTGAGCTGCGCCAGCGCCTCTTCGCGCGTGATGCGGATCAGGTTCACCCGCAGATCCAGCGGCGCTGGCTGCTGCAAACCCTTGGCCAGGCGCAACAGGTCTTCCGGCGTGTGTTGGGTACTCAGGCGCTCGATCAGCCAGTCGGGCAGATCAACATCCACCTCATACGGCTGGGGTGCGTGCACAGCCCGCTTCAGCCCCGAGACCCAACCTAATTCTCCTTCAGAAACAAGTGCTTGCAGCTCTTTCAAATTGGCACCCCGCAGTGCCAGCCAGGCCGCCAGCACCAGTCGCCGGCCACCGCTGGCACCGATCAGCGCATCCAGCAGCCGCTTGCGACGCAGCACCGCGTAGATGGTCTCGGAGATGGCCGATCGGTCGTTCTGGCCGAGCTTGGGATGCTCGCGAAAAAAACGCGACAGCACCCGATCGGCCGGCGTGTCGAAGGCCAGCACCTCGGCCAAAGCCGCAGCACTAGCGTCCAACAGCAGCTTGTTGAAGCGCTGCGTCGGTGCCGGCTCGCCCTCAGCCGCGGCACGGGCGCGCCAGTCCAAAGCCGCACGCTGCTGCGGCGCCGGACTTTGCGTTGCTGTTGGCGCTGGCGCCCGATAGGAATACGGCTGCTCGGTTGCCGCCGCAGCGGATTGTCTTGCCGGCCTGGCACCACGCGCCGCCTTGGCCCCGGTGCTGCGACCCGCAGTCCTGGTCGCCGTATTGGCCAGACTGCCAGGCCCACGCTCGGTACGCGTGCGATTACCCGCGCCAGATCGTGCCGGCGTCGAGTTCGACGTACTGGTTGATGAACGTGCCGGGCGTTTAGCGGCCCTCGACGTGTTGCGAGTCGCCGAGGCGTTCGAGGTCTTTGGGGAATTTCCGTTATCGCGCAATGCGCACCGCCGTCTGATCAAGAGTTGAGCCGTTTTTTTCAGTCAGTAGCACGCGTAGCGGCAGCCAACCATCTTTCGGAGACAGCCATATCTCCGCACCACGTTCATCACCCGGTGGTTTTTCCTTCACCAGATGCAAGGTCTCGCGCTCGCCCATGGAGGTCTTGAGCAGGGCCCAACCCGCCACCTGATAGCTGTAGGACGGATTGGATCGTCCATCGGACACACTCACCCGCAGTTTGCTGCCGGGCTCGGTCGATGCCAGCGGAAACGCAAAGGCAAAACTGTAGAGAAACGACAGCGAATCGTAGGCCGCACCCGACAGCGTTTCAGTACGTGTTTCGCTGCCACGCGTCAGCACCAGCCGGGCATGCGCATGATCGAACTGCGCCTGCGAGCGCGTACCCTCATATTCATCGACAAAATCTTTCGGCAGCAAACCGCCATCGATCGCACCGCGACTGGAGCGGCTGCGCTGGCCGCGCCGCATCAGCGACAGCAAGCCCTTGCCGCGCATCTCCGACTGCAATTGATAGTTCACCCCGTCATGCTCCAGCACATCCTTAATGTCACCCAGCGCCATGCCATAGGCCACCAGCTCCCACTGCACCTCAATGCGTCGTGGCGGCAGCGTCACGGCTGTTGTCACCACCGGTTTGCCCAGCGGCTGCACCTCGGCTGCCGCACGCAGTGCCGGACGCCCGGCATCGCCGGGCTGCGACGCCGCCTCCGCCAGCAGGGCTGCTTGCGTTGGAACCGGCGTTGATGCCGGCGCGGGTACCGGCGCAGCGTCTGTCACCGCGTTGTTACTGCCAGCCTTGTCACTGCCCACGTTGTCACTGCCAGCCCTGTCAGCAACCGGCCTTGCCGCGTCACCCGAAGCGGCTGCCGCCTGCTCGGCCTGCAACTGTTGCCGCGTCGGTGGCACATAGCGTTTAGCCGCTGTGGCGGGCGTCACGCGTTGCACCACTTGCGGGGTATAAAAACGCGCGCTCAGCTCACGTCCATCGGTGATCGCCACGCCTGCATCCGACCCCTGCCAGCGCAAGGACGAAAGCGGTATCAGCGCCAGGGCATGCAACAGCAGCGACAACAGCAGCGACAGCCCCAATCCCAACCCAAGACTGCGCTGCAGCCACTGCCAGCGGCGCGCGACAACCTCAACGCGCTGCACCATTCAGGGCACCAGCAGCGCAGCATCCGCCGCGCAGCCATCATTCAGCGCAGCGATCTCCACCCGACCATCCTGAATGCGCAAGCGGCCATCACAGAACCATTGCACCGCACGCGGATAGATGCGGTGCTCTTGCGCCAGCACCCGCGCCGCCAGCTGTTGCGCATCGTCATCCGGCATCACGGGTACAGCAGCCTGAATCACGATCGGCCCCTGATCCAACTGTGGCGTGACGAAATGCACCGTGGCGCCATGCAGCCGCACGCCAGCAGCGATGGCCCGGGCATGGGTATCCAGACCGGCAAAGGCTGGCAGCAAGGATGGATGAATATTCAGCAAACGACCTTCATAGCGCTGTACAAACGGTTCGCCCAGGATGCGCATGAAGCCTGCCAGCACCAGCAGATCGGGATTGAACGACTCGATGCAGCGGGTCAGCGCAGCATCGAAGGCCTCGCGACCGGCATAGGCCTGATGGTCCACCACCGCAGTCGGAATACCCTGACTACTGGCATAGGCCAGCCCCGCCGCCTGCGGCCGATTGGAGATCACGGCAACGATCTGCGCCCCGGCAAGGCGAGCCTCGATCAACGAGCGCATATTGCTGCCACGACCCGAGATAAGTATGACTAAGCGTTTCATCCGGCCATTTTACCGGTCAGGCAGCCATTCCCGGGAATTAAGTTTCATCCGCCGGTAGAGCGAAAAAGCCAATGAAAACAATCACTTTTGCCAATGCAACAGTCACCGCGGAAGGCATTGCAGCGACAGTTATTCAAGCGTGATGCCACGCTCGCGTATCACCTTGCCCCAGCGTGCCAGTTCGCTGCGCAAAAAGGCCGTGGTCTCCTCCGGTGTGCTGCCCACCGGCTCGAAGCCCAGCGCATCCAGACGCTGACGCACATCGGGTAGCGCCAGCGCACGCAGAGTCTGGGCATTGAGCAAGTTGATGATTTCACGCGGCGTGCCCGCAGGCGCTGCCAGAATGGCCCATCCTTGCGTTTCGAAGCCTGCGAAGGTTTGCGCGATTGCCGGCAGCTCCGGCGCAGCGCGCGAGGGCTGGGCCGAGGTCACCGCAATGGCCCGCAACTTGCCACTGCGCACCAACGGCATGGCGGCACCCATCGACACCAGCATCACATCCACCTGTCCGCCCATGACCGCTGTCAGCGCCGGATTGCCACCCTTGAAATGAATCGCCGTGGCATCTGCGCCGACCAGGCCTTTCAGCAACTCGAACGCCAGATGGCTCGAAGTGCCAGGGCCTGCGGTGGCGTAGTTCAGCGCCGCACCCTTGCTGCGTACCAGACGCAAAAACTCGCTCATGTTTCTGGCCTCGACCCCCGGTGCCACCACCAGCAACTGATTGGCGCGTACCAGCTGTGTGATGGGCGCGAAATCACGCACTGCATCCCAGCTCACGCTCTTGAGCAGGAACTGCAAGGTGGCATGCGGATCGAAATTCATCAACAAGGTGTAGCCATCCGGTGCGGCGCGCGCCACCACCTCGGTGCCAGTTGAACCACCGGCGCCGGCACGGTTGTCGACCACGAAGGGCTGTCCGAGCTGTTCTTGCAGCTTGGTCGCCAGCAGCCGCCCCACCACATCAGTCGCCCCGCCCGGCGGAAACGGCACCACCACGCGCACCGATTTATTCGGATAGCTCTGTGCCTGCAGCGCTTGCGCTGACATCAATCCCACGCCGACGCAGGCCGACAGCACAGCCGCAACAACACCGACCCGAGGCAATGCATTACGCGGAGTTCGTGATGACCGCTGTAACCGCTGTGAATGCTGTGAAAGCTGTGACAACAACATGATGATTCCCCTCCAGGATGTCTTGCATGCGCCAGTCGTCGATGGTACCCCAGCCAGTCACTGCGGCAGCGCAACCCCGACTTGCTCCGCCAGCATGCTGAGCTGCTTCCACACCGCCGCCGGCAGCGGAATGCCGTGTTGCAGACGCTGGCTGCGCAACTGCGCACCACGCTCCCCTGGCAAGCGAACGGCATGCGCGCCCGCTGCCGGCGCCTGCTGCTTGAGGATCTGCTCCAGCAAGCCCACCGCCGCGGTGTACGACGGCAGCGCACGGTAGGCATCGACCTTGAGCGTGATGAACAGCGCGTTCTGGCGCAGATGGTGATCACCCTGCGGATCGAGGTACTGACTGAGGATGTCGTTGTCCAGCAAGACACTGGTCAGCAATTCCACCATCAGCGCCAGGCCAGCCCCCTTGGCACCACCGATCGGCAGCGGCACCTGCGCCTGCTGCGGGTCGGTGGTCATCATGCCCTGCGCATCCAGGGCTGCGCCCTCGGGCAGCGCCTGACCCAGCAGCCGCGCTTGTCGCAACCGGCTATAGGGAACCACCGAGGTCGCCATGTCCAGCAGCAGCGGACCATTCGGCCCGGGTACCGCAATGGCGATCGGCGTGGTCGACGCCGACAAGGTGCGCGTGCCGTGATAGGCCATCAGCGGTGGTCCGGCCAGCAAAATGATGGCGGCACAGCCACGTTCGGCGGCCCATTCGGCATAACGGCCTATCGCGCCGGTGTGGGTAGCATCGCGCACCGCGCCAACACAGACACCGTGCTGATCAGCCGCCTCCACCGCCAGTTGCGCCGCCTGCATCATGGCCACCGCACCGGCCGCCTGCTTGGCATCGAGCACAAAGCGCACCTTGCTTTGCGTGTCGTTCTGCGCACGCAACTGCGGCCGTGCCTGCAACGCGATCGGCCCCTCCTCGATCAATTCAAAAAAACGCGCCAGCCAGCCCACCCCATGCGAACTGACACCGCGCAGATCGGCCCACACCAGGGTGTCGGCCACCACCGCCGCATCGTCTTGCAGCATGCCGCGCGCCACCAGCAAGGCGGTGACAAAACCGCGCAAGGTGTCGGCTGACAGTAATTGGGGTGCGGCTGGGGTTGGCGCGGCGGGCGAGGCAGTCGTAGTCGAGGTCATGTGTCGGGCAACAATGCAGAAAAGGGAACGGGAACCATTGCAACGCGCCGTATGATAAGCGCCATCACAGCGTATCCGCCCCGAGGAGAGAACACATGCAGATCACCGGTATTGAATCCGTCGAATTCGGCGCCCCCGACATGGCCGAGGCCAGGACACTGTTCAGTGACTGGGGCTTGCGCAAGGCCGCGGCCGGTGGCGCTGGTAGTGGCTTCGCAGCCCTCAATGGCGCACGCGTGGTGGTGCGTCCGGAGCAATCACGAGCACTGGCACCGCGCGTGGGCAAAAGCAATTTCCGTGAAGTGATTTTCGGCGTGCGCAGCAAGCGCGATCTGGCCGAAATCGGCGAAGAGCTGTCGCGCGATCGCAGCGTCAGCGTTGCAGCGGATGGTTCCTTGCATACCCACGACGATGCCGATGTGAATATCGGCTTTCGCATCTGGACTCCCAAAACCGGCAGCGCAGAGCGCGTCACGCGCTTTAACCAGCCCGGGCGACGCGACCGGTTGGATCGCATCGGCACCGTCTACACCCAGGCCCAGCCGTATCAGATGGGGCATATCGTTTTTTTCGTGCCCGATACCCGCGCCGCAGAGAACTTCTATCGCAAGCGCCTGGGCTGGTGGGTGTCCGACCGCTATGCCGGCGAAGTGGGGGTGTTCCTGCGCTGGGCCGCCAAGAGCGAGCACCACAACATGTTTTTGCTCAAGAGCCGCAGCGGCAGCACCGAACTGCATCACATCGCCTTCGAGGTGAACGACGTGCATGAAGTGTTTGGTGGTGGCATGAGCTATGCCGACAAAGGCTATGTCACCGACACCGGCCCGGGCCGTCACCCGATTTCCTCAGCCTACTTCTGGTATTTCAAGAACCCGCTGGGCGGCTCGATTGAATATTTTGCCGATCCGGACTGGGTCACCGAACAAGGCTGGAAGCCGCACAACTACACCGTCAATCGCTTCTCGGAATGGCATCTGCCGGATGGTCTGCCCGAGAACGATGGCACACCTGGCGGCGGCGCCTCAGGCAAGACCTCAGGGAAGACCTCGGGCAAGACCTCGGCCAAACGACGCAAGGCACTCAAGGCAGCCGACAAGCTGGAACGCCCGGTACCCATGCCAGGCAAGCGCTAGGGGCGCGCCGGGCGAGCAGAGCGCCAGCGCAAGGCCAGCACAATGCCGCAGGCGATCAGCAGCAGACACAGCGCCGCCAGCGCAAATCCGTTGGCGGTGCCGTAGCGCATCACCACCGGATAGAGCGCAATTGGCGATAGAAACTGTCCCACATTGAGCGCCGCCGACAAACCGCCAGAGCAACGCCCGCGCATCGCCGCCGGTGCCACCGACAGCACCCACATCGCGCCGTTGGGGAAAAACAGCCCCACGCCAATGCCAGCTATGCCCGCACCGACCAGGATGGCGGCATAACCCGGCAGCAGTGCGATCACGCCGTAGCCCACCCCCATCAAGGCATAGGCCACCGCGAACACCGCCAGATAGCTGCATCGACGCTTCAACCGCGCATACCAGGCCGAGCCGAGCGCGGCGGCCAGTTGCACCATGCCGACGGCCACTCCCAGCAGCAAACCGCTGTGCGTGCCGCTGTCGCGCACCAGGAACGGCAACTGCGACGCCACCATGTAAAAACACAGGCTGGCAAAGCCCGACAGCAGATAAGCGCTACCGATCACCAGCAGAAAATGGCTGCGCCGCGCCGCGTGCGCCTGCGCCGGGAGCACCGGCTCGGGCGCGGCTTCCCGTCGCGGCTCGGTCAGCGTCAGTGCCACCGGCAACAACAGCAACCAGCCCAGCAAATAGAGCAGGAAGGTCCAGCGCCAGTGAATGTCGGCAATGACACCGGCCAGCCCCACCAGCAACATCGCGCCTATCGACATCGATAGCGCCTGCAAGCCGGCAAAGCGCAGCCGTTGCTCGCCATGGTAGTAGTCGCCCGAGAGCGTATTCATGGCGGTCATGGTGCCGGCGATGGCCACTCCCAACAGCAGACGGCTGAACAGAATGGCGGGCAGGCTGTCGAGGAAATAGCCCGCCACGCCGGCCGCGCTGTAGAGCAGCATGCTGGCGTACAGAATGCGCAGCCGTCCCAGGCGATCGATGGCCCAGCCGGCCAAGGGCGCCATGAACATGATGGCCAGCGCCGGTGTGGTGATGGACAGGCGCACCAACAGATCGGCATCCGGCGTAGCGGCAAAGGCCTGCGCCATCTGCGGCAGCGCCGGCGCGATGACCATGGTCGACATGACGGTGAGCATGGCCACCGCCAGCAAGGCGGTGCTGCGCGCGGCACTCGACCCCAGATGCAGACGACTGCGCAGTGCCCTCAGCCAGGGCAGCTTGTGCAGGGCGGCACTCAGAACGGCACGCCGCCCAGACGCCCCATGCGACCGGCCAGATAGTCCTGCTGCGCCTGCAGAATTTCTTCGCGCGAGCCCATCACGAATGGCCCCCAGCTCACCACCGGCCCCTCGACCGGCGCACCGGCCAGGATCAGCACCTCGGTGGGCGCCTCAGCGGCCGTGACAGTGTCACCGACCGCGCGCAGCACAATGCCCTCACCGTCATCGGCGAACTGCACCATATGGCGGGCGGGCAGCGGTGCAGAGGCATCGGCCTGCCCGTCTGGCTCCGCCGCGGTAGTGAACACCGCACCCTGGATGCAATAGGCGAGTGCATTCCAGCCGGAGGGCAGCGGCAGCGCCAGACGCGCCCCAGGCTGCAGACAGGCACGCGCCACCAGCATCGGACTGTGGGTGCGCGCCGGGCCTTGCTGGCCAAAGGCTTCGCCGGCGATCAGCCACAGCCGCACACCGGGCGCAGCATCGATGCAGGTCAGGCG
>CAIPUP010000004.1 GCA_903868285.1 uncultured beta proteobacterium | reverse complement strand
CTTGTCAAGGATGGTGGGGCGTTATTCCGGATAGCGGAAAATGCTTGACCGAGGCAGATGGTGCGGCGCAATATCTGCGGCCTTTCCGGATAGTGAAATCTTTCCACGGGTCGCCCGCATCCATGAACACCGTTACCAGCAAGCCGGTTCCCGAGAACCTCGTCAAGAACCTCGGCAAGAACCTCGCCAAGAACATCTGCATCGTTGGCGCCGGTGCCATTGGTGGGTTTGTCGGCGCCAAGCTGGCCCAGGCCGGGCATAACGTCAGCCTGATTGTGCGCGGCGCGCATTTGGCCGCGATTCAGCGTGATGGCCTGCGTCTGATCCAATCCGGAGCCGAGCCGGGCACGGCGCAGGTGATCCGCAATCTGCGTGTGGGCAGTGACCTGCGCGCGTTCGGGCCGCAGGATGTGGTGATCCTGGGCATGAAGGCGCATCAGGTGAGCGCGGTGCTGGACGGTCTGCCAGCCTTGCTGCATGCGCAGACCATCATCGTGCCGATGCAAAACGGCATCCCCTGGTGGTATTTCCAGCGGCCCAATCCTGGTGCGGAGGCCATCGATCCGGCCTGGCTGAACCGCGCCGTGGAGACGGTCGATCCCGGCGGGCGCATCGCTGCCAGCATCGATCCTGCGCGCATCCTCGGCTGTGTGGTCTATCCGGCCTGCGAACTGGCCGCGCCGGGGCTGATCCGGCATATCGAGGGCGAGCGCTTCCCGCTGGGTGAACTGGACGGCAGTAACAGTGAACGCGTGCAGCAGCTGGCGGCGATCTTTGTCCAGGCCGGATTGAAGTCGCCGGTGCTCAGTGATATCCGGGCCGAAATCTGGCTCAAGCTGTGGGGCAATCTGAGCTTCAACCCGCTCAGCGCGCTGACCCATGCCACCCTGGTCGATATCTGCCAGTACCCGCCCAGCCGTGAACTGGCGGCCAGTCTCATGCGCGAGGCCGAGCAGGTGGCGGCGCGCCTGGGCATCCGCTTTCGCGTCACGCTGGAAAAGCGTATCGCCGGGGCAGAGAAAGTCGGCCGGCACAAGACCTCGATGCTGCAGGACGTCGAGAGCGGTCGCGATCCGGAGATCGATGCCTTGGTGGGTGCGGTGCTGGAACTGGGCCGTCTGGTCGGGGTGGACACGCCCTGCCTGTCGGCCACCTATGCCCTGGTCAAGCTGCTGGCGCGCACCATGCGCGATGACAAGGTGATGATTCGCGCCTGCGCGCTGCCGGCTTAAGGTCGGTGTCGTCACGGGGTGTGCAGGTAGTCAGGAGGGCACCTCCCCTCAGCCGGTAGAATCGGCGCATGCCCTCGATGCACCGCGCACCTTCTGCTGTTGCCCCGTCTCTGTCTGGATCATCTTCGACACAGCCCGATTGCGATGTCGCGCTGGTCGGCGGTGGCGTGATAGGCCTGGCCGCGGCGCTGGCCCTGTCGCGCTGCGGCTATCAGGTGCAGGTACTCGAGCGCGGCGACTGGCCGGCGTTGCCGTCGCAGGGCAATGCCAGCGAAGTTTGGGATAGCCGCGTGCTGGCGCTGTCACCGGCCAGCCTGCGCCTGCTGGAGGCACTCGGTGTGCTGGCGCAGCTCGACAGCGCACGCTGCGCCCCGGTGTATGCGATGCAGATCAGCGGCGATGATGCACTGTCGCAGCTCGGGCTGTCGGCGTATGAGTCCGGTGTTGAGGAGTTGTGCCGCATCGTCGAGAACAGTCAGTTGCGGGCAGCCCTGGTGCGCTGCCTGCAGCAGGCCCCGGGTGTGCGCCTGGTCGAGCGGGCCGAACTGGCGGCAATGGAGGCGGTGGATGGCCTGCCCAACCTGATACTGGCCGATGGTCAGCGCTGTGCTGCGCGCTTGGTGCTTGCGGCCGATGGCGCGCAGTCCCGGCTGCGTGAACTGGCGGGCATAGCGGTGCGGCGCAGGCCTTACGCGCAGGTGGCGGTGGTAGCCAATTTTCAGCTCGCCAGCGCGCATCCCCACCGCGACTGCGCCAGGCAATGGTTTCTTGGCGACAGCATCCTGG
>CAIPUP010000003.1 GCA_903868285.1 uncultured beta proteobacterium | reverse complement strand
GCAACTACTCACCGAAATCGATCCGACCCTGCCCGACATACTGCGCGGTGATCCGATGCGGCTGTCGCAGGCCCTGCTCAACTTGCTGGGCAATGCGGTGAAATTCACCGAACACGGCAGCATCACCTTGCGCGTTTCGCCCGAGACCGCTTCGCCCGAGGCCGCTTCGCCCGACAGCCTGTTGTTGCGCTTTGAAGTGATCGATACCGGCATTGGCATCGCTGCCGATGTGGTGCAGCGGCTATTCCAACCCTTCGAGCAGGGCGACTCCTCCACCACCCGGCGCTTTGGCGGCACCGGACTGGGGCTGGCTATTACCCGCCGACTGGCCGAACTAATGGGCGGTACGGTCGGCGTCAGCAGTACGCCCGGCGTCGGTAGCCGCTTCTGGTTCAGCGCCAGGCTGCAGCCGGCAGCACAGTCGGCGCTGGATGCGCTGCTCGCTGGTAACGGCAATGGCAACGGTAACAGCAACGGTAATGGCAACGGCCATCGCATCGACAACAATCAAGCCATCAGCGCACTGGATGCCACGGAACAGGCTGAAACCCTGCTGCGCAGTACCCATCGTGGCGCTCGGGTGCTGCTGGCCGAGGACGACGCCATCAATCAGGATGTGGCGGTGGAGTTACTGACTTCGGTCGGGCTGAATGTCGATGTCGCGGCCGATGGTCTGCAGGCAGTGGTCATGGCACAGGCCAACGACTATGCCGCCATCCTGATGGATGTACAGATGCCGGCCCTGGACGGACTGGAGGCGACGCGCCGCATTCGCAAGCTCAGTAACCATGTCAACACGCCCATCCTCGCCTTTACCGCCAATGCCTATGGCGAAGATCGCGCTGCCTGCCTGGCCGCCGGCATGGATGACCATGTCGCCAAGCCGGTCGACCCTCGTCTGCTGTATGCCAGCCTGCTGCACTGGCTGCCCGGCCGTACACCCACGGGCTGGTCGCTCGACCAAGCGCAACGGGGATCGAGCCGCAATCCGCCCACTGCAGCCGCATCGCTGTCTGCCATCGCGGCACTGGCGGCACTGCCCGAGGCACTGCGTCGTATCGACGGTCTGGATCTCAACCTGGGATTGATGCGCGTCGGTCATCGTCCGGCATCCTATTTACGGTTGCTGCGCCAGTTCGTCCTCAGTCACGACAACGATCTGGCAACGCTGGATGCCAGCCTGGCCAAACGCGACTGGCCGCAGTTGCATCGCCTGGCGCATGGCATCAAGGGCTCGGCCGGCACCATCGGCGCGCTGGCGATTTCGGGCCTGGCCAGTGAACTCGAAGCCGCCACCAACAAGGTCGATGCCGGCAGCAAGACGGCGCCATCCAGCAGCACCACGCTGGCCGCAGCGCTGCGCCTGAATCTGGCGCAGCTGTTGCAACGCTTGCGTCTGGACCTGCCCGATGCCAGCAACGAAGACACGGTCGCCGCTGTTGCTGCAGCGGCCACCAGCCAGCAACAGCACGCCTTAAGCGGACAACTGGATCAGCTACAGACGCTGCTGTCGCAGGGCGATTTCAGCAGCGCGCGTGTCTGGCGCGAACTGGCACCTGCGCTGCATGCCGTGCTGGGCGAGGCCATCCGACCATTGGCCAGCCAGATCGATGCCTACGACTACGCCAGCGCCTTGCAAACGCTGCACACCCTGCGCCAGAACAACGCGCAGTTACTCGGCCTTTAGCGCGGCGTCCTGCTGCAGGATGCCAGCCAGGGCCTGCGCCAGCTGCTTTTTGAATTCCAGCTGCGCCCCGCGCTGGATCTGGATGCGCTGTGCCTGGGGCGATCCGGCGCCATGCATCGACTCGGTGAGATAGCCCACAGCATTGCGCCCCAGGGTCATGTTCTCGATCAGGCGCAGGATGCGCATGCGTGCTTCGGTGCTCACGCCAGGACGGCCCTGCAGGTATTTGTCCAGCAAGGCACCGATTTCCGGGCTGCGGAAGTCGGCCTCCGAGGGCATGGTCACCATCAGTCCGCCAGCCAGATCCTGTGCCAGCCGGGCGATCTCATACGGAATGCGGGTGACGTGATGCTTGCAGACATTGGCCAGCATCTCATCGGGCAGGAACACCCCCGAGGGCATGGCCTTGCCCTGGTGGCTGGCGGCAATACCGGTGCCGAAGATGGTCTCGTTCAGATGCGTCATCTCGACCAGCTTGTCCTTGATGTGTGACACCTTCTCCACGCCGTTGTAATCGGCCACGGTGGCAGCAGCACCGATCAGCACATCACCAACACCGCTCTTGCAGACATAGCTGCGGCGGTGATAGCAGGTGAAGCGCTCCACCAGTGTGGCGGCGAATTCATATTCGCCGTGCATGAATATCCGCTGGTGCGGGATGAACACGTTATCGAAGATCACCATCGCTTCCTGGCCGGCAAAGCGCGCATTGCCGGCATCCATGTCGCTCTCGCCCGAGCGGGTATCGCAAGACTGCCGCCCCACCACATAGGTGATGCCCTCGGCCTCCACCGGCACCGCGCCGACGATGGCGTAATCGCGATCCTGTTCGGTCAGGCGCATGGTCGGCATCACCAGCAACCAGTGCGAATTAAGACAGCCGGTCTGGTGCGCCTTGGCACCGCTGATCCACACCCCGTCCGCGCTGCGGCGGGTGATGTGCACGAACAGATCGGGGTCGGCCTGGGCATGCGGCGCCTTGCCGCGATCGCCCTTGACATCGGTCATGGCGCCACCGATGACGCGATTGCCGCGCTGCATCGCCTCGACGAAGGCCAGAAAGCGCGCATGGTAGTCGCTGCCATTGCGCGCATCCATGTCGAAGGTGGTGGAGTGCAAGGCATTGATGGCATCCATACCGACACAGCGTTGAAAGCAGGTACCGGTGAGCTGCCCCAGCCGACGCTGCATGCGGCCCTGATTGACCAGGTCTTCCGGGCTGCGGGCGATATGCAAAAAGCGGTTGACCCGGCGCTGGCTGATGTCCGATTCGGCGCTGGCCAGCTGCGGATCGCGCTCGGCCAGGGCATAGGTCTCGGCCATGGCATTGACCGAGGGCTGGATCATCGGGTGGTTGATCGGGTCCTGCAGCTGCTGGCCGAACAGGAACACCCGCAGCTTGCGGCCGGCCAGACTGCGCCGATAGTCCTCGGCACTCGCGATGGTGTCCTGCACACCATAGGAAGAATGATCGTAAGTTTTTGATTTCATTGAATTTTTCAGCCTTCTGGCAGATTAGCTTTTGAGCAATGCCGTCAATCGAAAACGCATCGTCTTGCCCGAACCGGTGCGCGGAATGCTGTCGATGGAATGCACCGCCGCCGGCACCTTGTAGGCCGAGAGCTGACCGCGGCAATGCGCCAGCAATGCTTCCTGGTCGATGCGCTCGCCGGGACGACTGACCACGTACACCACCGGCACCTCGCCCAGTTTGTCATGCGGCGCGCCCACCACGGCGCAATCCACCACGCCGGGAAAACCGTTCACCGCCACTTCCACTTCGGCCGGCGCAATGTTCTGCCCGCCGCGAATGATCAGCTCTTTCAGCCGGCCGGTAATGGTGAGATAGCCATTGGCATCGGCACGCGCCAGATCGCCGGTGCGATACCAGCCGCCACGCAGCGCGCGCTCGGACTCCTGCGGCTTGTTGCGATAGCCCAGCATCAGGGTCGGGCCGCGCACGATCAGTTCGCCCTCCTCGCCAAACGGCACGTCCTTGTCCTCGAGATCCACCAGCCGCACCGCCAGCCCGCCCAGCGGCATGCCGCAGGAACCGGGAATGCGCGTGGCCTGCGGCCAGTTGCTGGTGACCATGGTCGAGGTTTCGGTGATGCCATAGCCATCGAGCAGGGGCACGCCGAACTGGCGCTCGAAGGCCTGACTGAGCGGCGCCGGCATGATGGCACCGGCGGTGTAGAACAGGCGCATGCCCGGCAGGCGTGAGGGCGGCTGGCCCTTCTCGGCTTCGAGCAGGTAGTTGAACATGGTCGGCACACCCGGCATCAGGGTGTATTCACCAGTACGCAGCCGTTCGCGCACTTCCTGGGTGGAGTAGCGCTCGAGGATGGTCACGCCCATGCCCAGCGCGATCGGCGTCAGCACACACAGGTTGAGGGCATAGGAATGAAACAGCGGCAACGGCGAGAGCAGATGGTCGGCTGCGCTGAGCTGGAATACCGGCTCCCAGCAGGCCGCCACCGCCCACATCATGCCGTGCTGCGACAGCTGCACGCCCTTGGGCTGACCGGTGGTGCCAGAGGTGTAGACGATGAAGGACACGCCCTGGGTGTCGAGCGGATCACGCGCCGGTGGCAGCGTGGCCGCAACGCTGGTGTCTTGCAGCAGTGCCTCGAATGACAGCCGCTGCAGCGCACCGGCGGCACTGTGGCCGGGCAACCCGGATAGCACAGCGGTGGATGGCGCAGCGGTGGATGGCGCAGCAGTGGATAGCGCAGTACCGGTACCCACCAGCACCAGCGTGCGCAGGCGCGGTGCAGCCTCGATCACCGCCGCCAGCTGCTGCGCCTTGTCGACGCTGATGACGAGCAATGTGGCGTCGGCATCGGCCAGCCGATAGGCCACCTCGGGCGGGGCCGAATCATTGCTGATCGGCACAAACACGCCACCGGCGCGCAGCGTGGCCAGACAGCCCTGCACCCAGGCCACCGAATTGGGCAGCATCAGCGCCACACTCTCACCCTCGGCCAGGCCGGCCGCCTGCAGTTGCGACGCCAGCAGCGCCGTGCTGCGCTCGAGCGTGGCGTAGTCCAGGCTGCTGTGGGCATCGCGAAACGCCATGCGCGTCGGGCGCTCGCTGGCCTGGCGCCGTAACAGCGCGCAGACCGGTGCAATCAGATCGGTTTTCAACATCACAAGGCTCCTCTTCCTCGTTATCGTCCTGGCCCTCGTTGCCTCGTTACCCTAGTCACCCTCAGACCATGGCAAAGCCGCCGTTCACCGACACCACCTGACCGGTGATCCACGAGGCCTGCTTCGAGGCCAGGAACAGCACCATCGGCGCCACATCCTCGGATTCACCGATGCGGCGCAGCGGGTACTGGCGCACGATTTTTTCGCGATTGGTCTCCAGCCATACCGGGTCGGTATGCGCGGTGGCGATCAGTCCCAGCGTCACGGCATTGGCAGTGACATTGAAACGACCGAACTCCTTGGCAATCGACTTGGTGAAGGCCAGCACACCACCGCGCGCCGCTGCCGTCACCGCCAGGCCCGACTCACCCACCCGCGCCGAGTCACCCGCCAGGCTGATGATGCGACCGAACTTGTTTTTCTCCATGTAGGGCAGCGCGGCATGGCAGGTGTTGAGCACACCGAACAGACCGACACCGATCTGCGCGTCCCAGTCCTGCTGGGTGGTGTCGGTGAAACGCTGGCGCAGCACCAGGCCGGCGTTGTTGACCAGGATGTCGAGGCGGCCGAAGTCCTTTGCCACCTGATCGACCATGGCCTGCACCGCCGCGCGATCGACCACGTTGGCACCGTAGGCGCGTGCCTTGCCGCCACGCGCCACGATCTCGGCCACCACCGCCTCGGCTTCCTTGGGCGAGCTGTTGTAGTTCACCGCCACCGTAGCGCCTTCGGCCGCCAGGCCGAGCGCAATCTGCCGCCCGACATCGCGTGCCGCACCGGTCACCAGTGCCACCTGTCCTTGCATGCCGTACTCCATACCGCCTCCTGCATTGCTGTTGATTGACGCTGCTAGAAACTTCGTAAGTTATTGTATTTATTAACTTTTTTGCAATGCCTGCAAAATCTGGAACAGCCGCTCCGGGGTCACCGGCAAGGCCAGTACCGGGGCCTGCGCGCCGGCTTCGCGCACTAGCGGTGCCAGGGCATCGGCGATGGCATTGGCGATGGCCGCCGGCGCACCAATGGTGCCGCCCTCGCCCATGCCGCGAAAGCCGCCCACGGTGTCGGGCTGCGG
>CAIPUP010000002.1 GCA_903868285.1 uncultured beta proteobacterium | reverse complement strand
TGTGCCAGTCGTGCGGCGGTGATGTCGGCATGCTCGGCGGACATGCCCCAGCCGCGAAGGATGGCCACGGTCTGTTCCCGCAGCAGTTCGGCGTTTACTCGTAACATATTGATTTAATTCAGTTTTTAGTGATTTCGGCGCATCAGTCCGGGAGCGATTCCGGCACCGGCGTGAGCAGATTTTGACCGGCAAAAAACGCCAGCAGGTTGTCGATGGCCAGGTTGCCCATGGCCAGACGCGTGTCATGCGTGGCACTGCCCACATGCGGCTGCAGCACCACGTTGTCCAGCGTCATCAGTGCCGGATGCACCTTGGGCTCTTCTTCGAACACATCCAGCGCTGCGGCACCGAGCGAGCCATCGGCCAGGCAACGCGCCAGTGCCGCTTCATCCACCACCGAGCCGCGCGCGACATTGATCAGCACGCCTTGCGGGCCGAGTGCCTTCATCACTGCTTCGTTGATGATGTGCCGGGTGCCCTCGCCACCGGGCACGATGGCCAGCAGGAAGTCCACCTCCTCGGCCATGGCCAGCACCGAGGCGTGATACGGCCAGGGCACATCGGCCACCGGGCGACGGCTGTGATACGAGACCTGGATTTTCAGCATGCTGGCGACCTCGGCAATGGCCCGCCCGATGCGTCCCAGGCCGAGGATGCCCAGCTTCTTGTGCGACACCTGCTGCGCCAGCGCGAAGCCGCCGCGCTCCCAGGCACCGGAGCGCACAAAGCGATCGCCCTGCGGAATGCGGCGTGCGGCACTGATCAGCATGCCGATGGCCAGTTCGGTCACGGCATCGTTGAGCACGCCGGGCGTATTGGTGATGCGGATACCGCGTGCCACGGCGCGCGCGACATCGATGCGGTCATAGCCCACCGTGCCGTACGACACCATTTGCAGCGCTGGCAGTGCATCCATGATGGCGTTGTCCAGACCAAAAAAGCCATTGGTCAGCACCGCGCGACAGTCGCGCACCGGTCCGGCCAGCATGGCGCTGCGCCCAGCGGCGTCGGCCAGCCAGTATTTGTGCACGCGGAACAGTTGCTCGACCCGTTGCTGCGCCGGCTGATAAAGCGGGCCGAGTTGCAGGATGGCGGGCTTGTCGCCGGGCAGGTTGGGCTGTGCGGCAGAACCGCCGGAAGTTGCAGAGATGGTCATAACGGAATAGCCCCGTGAAGCTGGCGCAAAAGTGAAGGTCGGTGGCTCGGTATGTTGCGCTGCAAGATGCCGCAACGCGTGGTGTGCGTGTTGTGCCATGGATGTAGCCGGTAGGTGCAGAACCACCGCGTAAGATTAACACCTTGAACTCAACCGCCGGAGGGGACTGGATGAAGTGCGATCGAATCCATGGCAAGGCATTGCGGTGTGTGTTGCTGATCACTGCATGGTTGTTTCCCCTGGTGCTGCCGGCGCAAGTCGCCTGGCCGACCAGGCCTGTCACCATCGTGGTGGGCTATCCGCCCGGCTCCGGTATCGAGCTCACTGCGCGCTTTCTGGCAGACGGCCTGCGCGAGCGTACCGGTCAGCCTTTTATTGTCGAGAACCGTGCCGGTGCAATCGGTAACGTCGGAGCGCAGGTAGTGGCGCGCGCGGCCCCGGATGGTTACACCGCGCTCTACACACCGAACTCCACCCATGCGGCCAATATTCATCTGTTTCGGCAACTGGGGTTTCATCCGGTGCGGGATTTCTCGCCGGTCACAACGACCGTTTCGCAGGCCTTCATCCTGGCGGTGAATCCGCAGGTGATGCCGGTGAAAACCCTGGCCGAGCTGACTGACTACCTCAAGGCCAACCCGGGCAAGCTGGCCTACGGCAGCGGCTCGGCTGCCGGACGCGTGGGGGCCGAGTTGTACAAAAGCATGACGCGCTTTGATGCGGTGCATGTGCCCTACAAGGGGATGCCGCAGCTCTACACCGATCTGATGGGTGGGCGCATTCATTTCACCTTTGCCGATGCGCCTGTGGGCCTGCCGATGATCCGTGCCGGCAAGCTGCGTGCGTTGGCGGTGTTCACCGCGCGGCGTATCAGCTTCGCGCCGGACATCCCGACCATGGCCGAGGCGGGTCTGCCCGGGTTTGAGCTGAACTCCTGGCATGCGGTATTCATGCCCGCCGGTACGCCGCGCGAGATCGTGCAGCGAATGGCCGAGCTCACCAATGCGGTATTCGCCACCGACAAGGGGCGGGAATTCCTGCTCCGCGGCAGCATGGAGGCCTATCCTGGCTCGCCCGATAGCCTGGGGCGGTTGGTGGAGAGCGAAATGCAAAAATGGGGGCAGATCATTCGTTCCGCCGGTATTGAGCCGGAATAAGATCGCGCTCTTTGCAAGTTCGCTTTGAAATAACGCCCTACGCTTTAGTCGTGTGTTCCCAGGAAAGAATTGCAGCAATGTCGCACCCGAACGCAGTTACCGACTCCACTCTGATAGCCGGCATTGGTCAGCCGGTCTTGCGACGCGAGGACAGGGCGCTGCTGACCGGACAGGGCTGCTATAGCGACGACTTCAATCAGCCGGGACAGGTGTATGCCGCGATGCTGCGCTCACCCCATGCGCATGCACGCATTCTGGCCATTCACAGTCAGCGCGCACTGGCACTGCCTGGGGTACTGGCGGTGCTCACTGGCGCGGATGTGCGCGCAGAGGGTCATAAGCCGATACCGCACAAGCCGCAGCTGGGCAGTGAGCCCGACATCCTGTTGCAGCAGCGCGATGGCGGGCCGGCCTGGATCTCCCCGCACTACGCCTTGCCATGGGACAAGGCGCGCTTCGTGGGCGAGCCGGTAGCGATGGTGCTGGCCGAGTCCCGCCAGCTGGCGCGTGATGCGGCCGAGTTGGTCGAGATTGAATGGGAGCCGTTGCCGGCGGTGACTGATCCCCGTGCGGCGACCGCTGCCGATGCGCCGCAGTTGTGGGAAGCGCATGGCAGCAATGTCTGCCTGGATGCCGAGGTGGGGGATGCAACCGCGGTGCAAGCCGCCTTTGATCGTGCAACGCATGTGGCGACACTGCGTACCTGGGTGCAACGTGTCACCGGCGTGCCGATGGAGCCGCGTGCGGCGCTGGGCGTATTCGATGCGGACAGCGGGCGCTACACCCTGTATGCCGGTTGTGGTGGCGTAGTGCGGCTAAAGCGCGAGCTGGCGGGTGCGCTGGATGTGCCGGAGGCAAATGTCCGTGTTGTTGCAAAACAGATCGGCGGCAATTTCGGTACCCGCAATGCCTGTTATCCGGAGTTCATTCTGGTGGCCTGGGCGGCCCGGCGCATCGGCCGGCCGGTGAAATGGACTGGCGAGCGCAGCGAGGCACTGGTGGCCGACTATCAGGGCCGTGATTTGGCGGTCGATGCACAACTGGCGCTGGATGCCGAGGGCAATTTCCTTGCCCTGCGCTGCGACAACATCAGCAATGTCGGTGCGCACGTGGTCTCGCTGGTGCCGCTGAGCAAGGGCGTGTCGCTGATGAGCGGGGTCTACCGCATTCCGCTGGCGCATGTCCGTGCACGCGGAGTGATGTCCAATACGCCGCCAACGAATCCCTATCGCAGCGCCGGTCGGCCCGAGGCGATGTTTGTGATCGAACGCCTGGTGGACATCGCGGCCAGGCAATTCGGCTTTGATGTGGCCGAGCTGCGTCGGCGCAATCTGGTACGCAGCAGTGACATGCCCTTTGCCAATGCCCTGGGCATCACCTATGACAGCGGCGACTATCCCGCGGCGATGGCGGAAATACTGCGCATGGCCGACTGGCCGGGGTATGCCGCACGCAAGGCGGCATCCAGTGCGCGTGGCAAGTTGCGAGGCATCGGCCTTGCCAACTATGTCGAGATCACCTCCGGCAATCCGCGCGAGCGTACTGACATCCGGATACGGCCCGCCACGGCCGGGCGCGCTGCCGGAGTGGAAGTGGTGATCGGCACGCTCTCCAGTGGACAGGGCCATGACACCAGCTTTGCGCAGCTGGTGGTGCAGTGGCTGGGGGTGGCATTCGACCAGGTGGAGCTGATCACCGGCGACACCGACATCGTGAAAGAAGGGGGTGGGTCGCACTCCGGCCGGTCGATGCGCATGGCCTCCATCATCATCGGCCATGCCACCACCGCCATCATCGAACGCGGCGTAAAAATCGCCGCCCGCGTATTGGAAGCCGATGAGCGCGACGTGGAATTTCTTTTGCAGCAGGGTTGTGGCGAGTTTGTGGTGAAGGGAACCGACCGCGCGCTCGGCCTGTATGCGGTGGCGGCGGCGGCCGAGGGTGTTGGCGCCTATGCAACGCTGCCACTGCCGTCAGACTTGCGCGGACCGTTGGCCGCGACCAGCGATGAAATCGTGCGCATCGGCTCTTATCCCTATGGTGCGCAGGTGCTGGAAGTGGAGATCGATCCCGAGACCGGAGCCACCGAGATCCAGCGCTATGCCGCGATCGATGATGTCGGTCGCGCCATCAATCCGCTCATCCTGCATGGCCAGACGCATGGTGGCATCGCCCAGGGCATTGGACAGGCCATGCTCGAGCATTGCGTGTTCGATGACAGCGGCCAGGCGCTGGCGGGCTCGTTCATGGACTACGCCATGCCGCGTGCCGATCACTTTCCGTGCTTTGATACCGCGCTGAGCGAAGTGCCGGCCAGCTCCAACGTACATGGTGTGCGCTCCGGTGGCGAGGGTGGCACCACCCCGGCATTGGCGGTGTTCGTGAATGCGGTGGTGGATGCGCTGGCGGATCATGGTGTCACCCATCTGGAGATGCCGGTCACCCCGCAGCGTATCTGGCAGGCTTTACAGAAATAACATAAGTGATTGTTTTTATTGGTTTTTTTAAACGAAGGCGAAAACGAAAGGAAGTAACATGAGTCAAGATTTGCTGGTGCAACAGGATGGCCCGGTGCTGCGCATCACCCTCAATCGCCCGGATAACGGCAACGGCATGACCGATGCCATGGCGCTGCAATTTGCCGAGGTGGTGGGCAAGGCGCATGAGACCTCCGACATGATCGTACTCGCCGCCAACGGCCCGGACTTCTGTACCGGCCGTGCCAGCTCGCCCAATGCCGTGAACGCAACCGGTGGCGCACCGGTGCCGGTGGATGCCTGGAACCGGCGCTTTGACAACGATGTGATTTTCAATTGCTACTGGGCCATGCGTCGTTCGCCGATCCCGGTCATCGGCAAGATTCGCGGTCGCTGCATGGGCTTTGGCATGGCGCTGGCGGCGTTGTGCGATGTGTCGTTCTCCTCCGACAAGGCCACCTACAACGCGCCGGAGATGAATCACAACATCCTGCCGACCATGGTGATGTCCTCGCTGTTCGACCGCGTGTCGCGCAATGCCATTGCCTATCTGGTGTACTCGACCGATTTCGTCGATGCCCAGCGCGCCCTGAGCTATGGCCTGGTCAGCACGGTGGTGGCCGATGACAAGCTCGATGCCACGCTCGATGCCTTCCTGGCCAATATGGTCAACACCCCGCGCCCGGCGCTGATGGGCCTGAAGGAATACCTGCGTGTGGCACCGAACATGGATGCGCAGGGCGGCATCGATCTGGCGCGCAGCCTGCATGCGGTGGTCAACACCTCGGGCGAGATGAAAAAGAAAAAGCGTCATCACTGAGTCGTGACTGAGTCGTGACTGAGTCGTAACTGAGTCGTGACGGCGTTTGCGCTGGCACGCAAGCGTTACATGCACGCGGTAAAAAACAAGGCCCGGGTCAGTGACGCGGGCCTTGTTGCATGAGGCTCCAGTAACGCTCCCCGGTAATCAGCGCTTGTACTTCGCCGCCAGCGCATCGGCCTGACGCGCGATGGTGACCAGATCCTGTCCCACCGCCACGAACAGTCCGCCGATGTCCAGCGCATGCTGCGCCAGGCGCTCATCGCCCCAGATGATGCCGGGGGCCTTGCCACAGGCGAGGATGCGGGCAAACGCATCATCGATGGCGGCTTGCACCGTCGGGTGAGCCATCTCGCCAGGAAAGCCGAGATCGGCTGACAGATCAGCCGGGCCGATGAATACGCCGTCCACGCCATCGACCGCAGCGATCTGCTCCAGATTCGCCAGACCCTCGCGGGTTTCGATCTGCACCAGCAGGCAGAGCTCCTCGGCCGCGACACGGAAGTAATCCTTCACCCGGCCAAAGCGCGTGGCGCGAGTGGTGCCGCCCAGCCCGCGCACGCCATCGGGCGGATAGCGCATGGCCCGCACTGCGGCGCGCGCCTCCTCGGCGTTTTGCACCATCGGAATCAACAGCGTCTGCGCGCCGGCATCCAGATAGCGCTTGATCAGCACCGTGTCATTCCAGGCCGGTCGCACGATGCCCTGCGGCGGATGCGCCAGACCCTGCGCCCCGGCGCCGATGCACTGCAGGTGCGACACCACCTGCAGCAGATCATTGGGCGAGTGCTCGGTGTCGATCAGCAGCCAGTCAAACCCCGACCCGGCCACCGCCTCGGTGACATAAGGACTGCCGGCACTGAGCCACAGACCGATCTGCGCCCGGCGCTCGCGCAGCGCGCGCTTGAAGTGATTGATGGGCAGTTGCATGCCTTACACCGCATAACCCTTGTCGCGCAGGCCCTTCACCACCCAGTCGCGATTGACGGTGCCGGCCTTGATCTCTTTCAGGTTCTTGGTTTCCTTGACCAGGATGGACTTGGCCGAATCGAGGATCTCTTTGGCATGCGATTGCGGTACCGCGACGATGCCATCGGCATCACCGACGATGATGTCACCCGGCATCACCACCATGTCACCGATGACGATGGGCACGTTGATCTCGCCCGGGCCTTCCTTGTACGGGCCGCGATGCGAGACGCCGCTGGCGAACACCGGGAAGCTGCTCTCACCCAGTTCGGCCGAGTCGCGGATGGCGCCCCAGATGATCATGCCGGCCACGCCGCGCTGTTCGGCGCGCGAGGACATCTGCTCGCCGATGATGGCGTTCTCGCAGATGCCGCCGGCATCGACCACGATGACATCGCCGGGCTGGGCGGTGTCGATGGCCCAGTGCACCAGCAGGTTGTCACCCGGGGTGACCTTGACGGTGAAGGCCGGGCCGGCCAGGGTCTGGCCGTTGTACATGGCCTGCATCGAGGGGCCAGCGCCATACAGGCGGCCCATGCTGTCGGAGATGTGCGGCGTGACCATCTGCGCGAACTCGCTGATGAGGGCTTTGTCCGGACGGGCCGGCATGGGAAGAATGCGATTACCGATGGGCATGAAGTGCTCCGTGAGTAGAGTGAGGTGCCGGCTTGTCATGACAGCCGGCAAATGACGTTCAGCGCTTATTTCAGCGGCGAGAACGAGGCCGGCTTGAGAATGCGGTTTTCCTGGCTGAGGATGGCGCCCAGTTCGGCGCTGGCCTTGAGGTAGTCGCCCCAGGCCGGGTCGGCTGCCATGGCATCGCGCCGCTGTTCGCGGTCGCCCTGGCTGGCGTACTTCCAGACATGCACCACCTGGTTCAGCGGACCGACCTCGGTGGTCGACACCAGCACCGGCTCGCCGAGGTATTTGCGCTGCACCGGATAGCCGTACTGCTCATAGATCTTGAGCCAGGCGTTGGCCTTGCCGGCGTGACAGGTGTAGATGCGCAGATCGAAAATCATGCTGATGCTCCTTGAGGGTGGGTGGGATGTTGCTGTGTGAAAATTCGTAACTTATTGATTATAAAGTAAAATTTAGTGTATCTCCGGGTCTGGCGTGGGCGCCGTGCCTTCCAGGAAATCGAAGTCGCAACCCTGGTCGGCCTGGGTGATGTGACGTGAGAACAGCTGGCCATAGCCGCGCTCGTACTTGGGCTGCGGACGTTGCCAGGCGGCGCGCCGGCGCGCCAGTTCTTCCTCGGAGACTTTCAGTTCCAGTCGTCGGCCGGGGATGTCGAGTTCGATCAGGTCCCCGTTTTGCACCAGAGCCAGCGGTCCGCCGACAAACGACTCCGGGGCCACATGCAGCACACAGGCGCCGTAGGCGGTGCCACTCATGCGCGCATCCGAGATGCGCACCATGTCGCGCACGCCGCGCGCCAGCAGTTTTTTCGGGATCGACATCAGGCCCCATTCCGGCATGCCCGGCCCACCCAGCGGACCGGCGTTGCGCAGCACCAGCACCGAGTGTTCATCCACTTCCAGATCGGGATGA
>CAIPUP010000001.1 GCA_903868285.1 uncultured beta proteobacterium | reverse complement strand
GTGGGCGCCGTGCCTTCCAGGAAATCGAAGTCGCAACCCTGGTCGGCCTGGGTGATGTGACGTGAGAACAGCTGGCCATAGCCGCGCTCGTACTTGGGCTGCGGACGTTGCCAGGCGGCACGCCGGCGCGCCAGTTCTTCCTCGGAGACTTTCAGTTCCAGTCGTCGGCTGGGGATGTCGAGTTCGATCAGGTCCCCGTTTTGCACCAGAGCCAGCGGTCCGCCGACAAACGACTCCGGCGCCACATGCAGCACACAGGCGCCGTAGGCGGTGCCACTCATGCGCGCATCCGAGATGCGCACCATGTCGCGCACGCCGCGCGCCAGCAGTTTTTTCGGAATCGACATCAGGCCCCATTCCGGCATGCCCGGCCCACCCAGCGGACCGGCGTTGCGCAGCACCAGCACCGAGTGTTCATCCACTTCCAGATCGGGATGATCGATGCGTGCATTCATGTCGTTGTAGTCCTCGAACACCACCGCCGGCCCGGTGTGCCGATGCAGATGCGGCGCCGCCGCCGGTGGCTTGATCACCGCGCCTTGCGGGGCGAGGTTGCCGCGCAGCACTGCCAGTCCGTCCGAGGCCACCATGGGTTTGTCGCGCGGCAGGATGACCTCGGCGTTGTAGACCCTGGCGCCGGCGATGTTCTGGCCCAGGCTCTGGCCGCTGACGGTGCGCGCTTCAAGGTCGAGCAGCTCGGGGATCGACGCCAGCAGCGCCCGCAGGCCACCGGCGTAATAGAAGTCTTCCATCAGAAAGCGTCCGGCCGGGCGCAGATCGGCCAGCACCGGGGTGCGGCGCGAGATGGCATCGAAGCGGTCCAGATCGAGTGCAATGCCGGCACGCCGCGCCATGGCGATCAGATGAATGATGGCATTGGTCGAGCCACCGCAGGCCAGTACTGCCGTCACTGCGTTGTCGAACGAGGATTGCCCCAGCAGCGAGGCTGGTGTGGCGTCCTCCCACACCATCTCGACGATGCGCCGGCCGCAGGCCGAGGCCATCTTGGCGTGATTGGAATCGGCCGCAGGAATCGAGGCGGCACCGGGCAGCGACAGTCCCAGCGCCTCGACCGCCGAGGTCATGCTGGATGCGGTGCCCATGGTCATGCAGTGACCCGGCGAGCGTGCGATGCCGTCCTCGATCTCGTCCCAGTCACGCTCGCTGATGTTGCCGGCGCGCAGCTCGGCGTGATACTTCCACACGTCCGAACCCGAGCCCAGCACCGTGCCATGCCAGTTGCCGCGCAGCATCGGTCCGGCCGGCATGAAGATGCATGGCAGCCCCATCGACAGCGCACCCATGAGCAAGGCCGGCGTGGTCTTGTCGCAGCCACCCATGAGCACCGCGCCATCGGCCGGGTAGGAGCGCAGCAGTTCCTCGGTTTCCATCGCCAGCAGATTGCGATACATCATGGTCGAGGGTTTCTGGAACGGCTCGGACAGGCTGATCGCCGGCATCTCCACCGGAAAGCCGCCGGCTTGCCACACCCCGCGCTTGACCTCTTCCACCCGCTGCTTGAAGTGGGTGTGGCAGGCGTTGATGTCGCTCCAGGTATTGAGGATCGCAATCACCGGCTTGCCGAGGAAATCGGCGCGGTCAAAACCCATCTGCGCGGTGCGCGAGCGATGGCCGAAGGCGCGCAGATCACGTACCCCATACCAGCGATGACTGCGCAGTTGCTCCGGGGTCTTGCGGGGTCGGGTCATGGTGAATTCCTGGGGCGGGAGATGCAATGACAGTGACGACGACAACGGCGATGACGATACAGCGCTGCGCCGGGGCGGGATTGTAGCCGCAGCGATGGCCACCACCTCCACACGGCGGGGGCTGGTTTTATCGAAGGTTTTATCGCCGGTTTTGTCGCTGGTTGCGTCAGCGCTGCGTGTTAGATTGCCGCCCGGTATTGAAGGCAGAACGCAGCGAGCAGAACGCAGCGAGCAGAACGCTCAGAGCAGAACGCACAGAGCAGAACGCACAGAGGAGAACACACACATGTCGAATTCCGAGAGCACGCCATCCAGTCCTGCCGCCACCGACTGGGGGCACAACTATGTCGATATCGCGGCCATGCCCTGGACGCCTTCGCGCACCGCGGGCAGCGTGCAAAAGACGCTGTTCTCCGATCCGGTGACCGGCATGAGCACGGTGTATTTCAAGGTCGATCCGGGTGGTGTGATTCCCTTGCATGAGCATCCGGAAGTGGAGCAGACCTATGTGCTCAAGGGCCGGCTGGTGGACCATCTTGGGGAATGCACCGCCGGCAATTACGTCTGGCGTGCGGCCGGCAGCCGGCATACCGCCTACTGCCCGGATGGTGCCGAGTTCATCGTGTTCTTCATGAAGATGCCGGTGCGTCTGCCAGTGCCGGCTGCGGTAACAGCAAGCACGGACAGCACCAAGGCCGGGGGCGGCGCCCGCTGATGCGTCGTGCCGATCTTGCGCGGTTGCTGGCACTGGCCGCGCTGTGGGGCGGCTCGTTCATGTTCATGCGTGTGCTGGCGCCGCACTTCGGTCCGGCACTCACCGCTGATGTGCGTGTGACTGTTGGTGGTCTGGTGCTGTTGTTGTGGATGCGCTTTGCCGGTCTGCCTGCCGAGTTGCGGCGCTACTGGCGGGTGTACCTGTGGGCCGGGTTGCTGACCTCGGCGCTG